>DVIK01000045.1 GCA_018711385.1 Candidatus Coproplasma avistercoris | reverse complement strand
AGACCTTTGCAGAGGTCGTAGAGGACGAAACCGAGACTCCCGCACAGGAGCTCGCCATCGCCGCCGAAGAGGAACTCGCAGCCGAAGAAGCAACAGAAGAACCCGCAACCGAGGAAGCAGCGGAAGAGCCCGCAACCGAAGAAGTTGCTGAAGAGCCCGCAGCGGAAGAAGTTGCGGAAGAGCCCGCAACCGAAGAGTCTGTGGAAGAACCCGCAACCGAAGAAGTTGCGGAAGAACCCGCAGCGGAAGAAGTTGCGGAAGAGCTCGCAGCGGAAGAAGTTGCGGAAGAACCCGCAGCCGAGGAAGCAGCGGCAGAAGAGCAGCCCGCTGAAGAGGAGATAGCAGTTGCGGCCGAAGAAGTGGCCGAAACCCTTTCGGAGGAGACCCCCGCAGAGACCTTTGCAGAGGTCGTAGAGGACGAAACCGAGACTCCCGCACAGGAGCTCGCCATCGCCGCCGAAGAGGAGCCCGCAACCGAGGAAGTTGCGGAAGAACCTGTAACCGAAGAAGTTGCAGAGGAACCTGTAACCGAGGAAGCGGAGGAAGAGGGATCCGAGGCCGAAGGCGCGGGCGAGGATGATTCCGAAGAGGAGGACGAAGACACCGCCGCGGAGGAGCGCTCCGGCAAGAAGAGGCGCAGAAAGGGTCGCGGCAAGTCCGACCGCAGAAGGGGAAGGAGATAATTTTCCGTATGACAAAGTTCGGCCCGAGCGGCAACAGCCTCAGCTTTTACGACATGGGCTACAAGCACACCGAACAGGCGGCAAAGTACGTAAAGGACTTCGGGCTCGACTGCTTCGAATATTCCTTCGGCAGGGGCGTGAACATGTCCGAAGGCAAGGCTGTATCCATAGGCGAGGCGTTCGCTGCGGAGGGCATAGAGATCTCGGTGCACGCTCCCTATTTCATAAATTTTGCAAACCCGTCCGACGAGGCGGCGCAGAAATCCTACGGCTATGTGCTCGACAGCGCAAAATTCCTTAAACTGTTCGGCGGCAAAAGGCTGGTGTTCCACCCCGCCGCGCAGGGCAAGGCCGCAAGGGAGGCTGCCGTCGCCCTGACGGAGGAGCGCCTCAAAGTGCTGCGCGACTACATCTACCTCAACGGGTACGAAGATATGATGTTCTGTCCCGAGGTAATGGGCAAGCTCGCGCAGATAGGCACGCTCGAAGAGGTGGTAAGGCTGTGCAAAGTCGACCCCGTATTCACGCCGTGCGTTGACTTCGGGCATCTCAACTCGCGTGAGCAGGGCAGCCTTAAAACGGTGGAAGACTACAAATCCCGCCTCGAATATATGATAGCCGAGCTGGGCTACGAAAGGGTAAAGCACTTTCACGTCCATTTCTCCAAGATAATGTACGGCGGCAAGGGCGAAATAAAGCATCTCACTTTTGCGGACGAGGTATACGGCCCCGAGTTCGGGCCGCTCGCCGTTGCGCTCAAAGAGCTGCAGCTCGAGCCGTATATCGTCAGCGAATCCGACGGCACCCAGGCGGAGGACGCGCGCACGATGAAAGATATTTACAATAAAGTTTGACATACGCCGCGCGTTTTGTTAAAATAATTACGGGCGACATGCTGCCGCTCAGGCGGCACGGTATATGTAATGATTATCGAAAGATCGCAAAAAATTTTCAATGCATGCGGTGCGGACATGCTGTTCGTCACCGCGCCCGATCTGATGTTTTATCTCACCGGGTTTCCCGGCGCCGAAGGCTGCGTTACCGTCGATGGTAACGGCACCCGCCTCTATACCGACGCAAGGTATTCAGAGGCCGCGTCCCGCGCGCTCGATGGCAGCGGCATAACGGTCTGCCCTCCTCCCGCAGGCGGGTATATAAAACTTGCCGAAGGCGCTTCAAGGCTCGCCGCGGCTCTCTCCCGCACGACGGCAGAGGAATACATCGCGCTCTGCAAGGCCGCGGGCGAGGTGACCGACTGCACGTCCGCCTTCGACGAGGCGATGAGCGTGAAGGATGGCGGCGAGATAGCATCAATCAGGAAGGCGTGCGAAATTGCCGATGAGGCGTTCACCGACCTTCTCGGCGCCTTTAAGGAGGGCATGAGCGAAAACGACGCCGCTGCCGAGCTTGAATATCTTATGCGCAAATATGGTGCCTCGGGCACGAGTTTCGATACCATAGTGGCGTTCGGCGAAGGCAGCTCCGTTCCCCATCACCGGACGGGAATGCGCAGGCTCAAATTCGGCGACGTCATTCTCGTCGACTTCGGCTGCAAGTGGGGCGGCTACTGCTCCGACTGCACGCGCACGCTGCTATTCGGCGACGATAGAAGGCACGAAGAGTTCAAAAAGGCCTACGGGCACGTACTGAAGGCGCACTTTGCCGCCAAGGAGAATATAACCTGCGGCATGACCGGCCGCGAGGCGGACGAAACGGCACGCAAAGTCCTGCGCGAATCCGGGCTGGATAAGTATTTCACCCACTCGCTCGGTCACGGTATAGGCATCAATATCCACGAATACCCCTACCTTGCGCCAAGGCGCGAAAATATCCTAAAAGACGGCATGGTCTTTTCCGACGAGCCGGGCGTCTACTTCGAAGGCAGTTTCGGTATAAGGATAGAGGACAGCGTGATGCTCGAAGGCGGCAGGGTGGTAAGCCTGACAAACACAGATAAAGAGCTGCTCATACTGTGAGCGCCGATGATAGAAGAAAACTTTTCAAGGAGAATATTTATATGGCATCAATTCTGGCGGGCGATATCCGCAAAGGCTCAACTTTCGAATACAACGGCAAGGGCGTCTACACCGTAACCGAATTCCAGCACGTAAAGCCCGGCAAGGGCGCGGCTTTCGTAAGGGCTACGCTCAAAAACGTCGTAACGGGGCAGGTGCTCTCCGACGTCACCTTCAACCCCACCGCAAAGCTCGAAACCGCCCAGGTCGAGACGCGCAAGATGACCTATTCTTACACCGACGGCGAGTTCTATTACTTCATGGACCCCGATACCTTCGAGATGGTGACCCTCAATTTAAGCCAGGTCGAGGAAGCGCTTAAATACATCAAGGAAAACGACATGGTGACTATGAAATTTTTGAGCGGCACCGCGTTCTCGGTAGAGCCCGAAAACTTTGTCGAGCTCAAGATAATCGAGTGCGAGCCGGGCGTAAAGGGCAACACCGCCACCAACGCCATGAAGAATGCCAAGGTAGAGACGGGGGCGACCATAAAGGTGCCCATGTTCGTCGAAGAGGGCGAAACCATCCGCATCGACACCCGCACCGGCGAGTACATGTCGCGCGTGGGCAAGTAAGCCCGTGAAGGCGGTCATCCAAAGGGTAAAGCGCACGGCGCTGTCCGTAGGCGGGCGCCTTATATCCGAGATCCCCTCGGGGCTTTGCGTCTACCTCGGCGTGCAGTGCGGCGATACCGACGCCATGCCCGCCGCAATGGCAAAAAAGCTCGCGGCCATGCGCATCTTCGAAGACACCGCAGGGAAAATGAACCTCTCGGTAAAGGACGTAGGCGGCGAAGTGCTGCTCATCTCGCAGTTCACGCTCTGCGCAGACTGCTCGCACGGCAACCGCCCGAGCTTCACCGCGGCCGAGCGCCCCGAGCGCGCAAAGCTGCTCTACGAGCACACGGCGGAGGAGCTCTCCGCCCTCGGCGTAACGGTAAAGACGGGCGTCTTCGGCGCGGACATGAAGATAGAGCAGTTCAACGACGGGCCCGTCACCATCATCTACGAAATATAGTCAGGGCAGGGCGGCAAACGCCCTGCCTTTTAACGCAAAAGGTCAAGTTATGCGCATAAAATATCTGGGCACGGCAGCGGCGGAGGGGGTGCCCGCAATGTTCTGCAAATGCCCCGTCTGCACAAATATAAGGCGCCTTGGCGGCAGGGAAATACGCACCCGCACCCAGGTGCTCATCGACGGCTGCCTCTCGGTGGATTTTCCGCCCGAGGCATACGCCCATGCCCTGAAATTCGGCTTCTGCTGCGCCGACATAACCGATATCCTCGTCACCCACTCGCACATGGACCATTTCTACGCGCACGACTTCATCCTGCGCGGCTACCGCTATGCCGAAGGCTTTCCCGGCACGCTCAACATCTACGGCAATGCAGAGGTCGCCGCGGTGTTCTCGGAATGTACCCGCAGAGAGATGAAGCCCGTCGTCGCGCCAAACATAGCGGTGCACGTTTTGCAGCCCTACCGCCGGTACGCCGTCGGCGGGTACGACGTGCTTACGCTGCCGGCCAACCATAGCAAAAGCGAACAGGCGCTGCTCTTTTACATTTCGCGCGGCGGCAAGGGCTATCTTCACATGCACGATACGGGCGTGCCCGAGGAGGGGATATATTCCTTCCTCGCGCAGAACGGCGCAAGGGCAAACGTCGTCGCGCTCGACTGCACTTATGCCGCCCGCACGGGCATCGCAAGGCCCCGCCACATGAACATAGAGGACGGGATGCTCGTGGCTTCAAAGCTGAAAGAAGCGGGGGTATGCAGCGATGAAACCCGGTTCGTAATAACCCACTTTTCGCATAACTGCAACCCTCTCACCGCAAACCTTGCGCAGCTCGAACGCCGCTACGGCGTTGTCGCCGCCTACGACGGTATGGAATTGGAGGCATAGTATGGCCGTTTTAAGGCACATTTTCACCATAACCCGTCATCGCCTGAAGGTATGCGCGTACTGCTTTAAGGTCGGGTTGGTGTGGCAGGGGCTTACGCACGACCTTTCAAAATACAGTCCCTCGGAATTTTTCGCGGGCGTAAGATTTTATCACGGCAACATGAGCCCGCAGGTGAAGGAACGCGTCGTGCTCGGCTATTCCGGGGCGTGGCTGCACCACAAGGGACGCAACAAGCACCACTTCGAATATTGGCGGGATGTAGATAAATCGGGCAAAAGCGCGCCCGTAAAGATGCCCGCGAAGTACTTCGGCGAAATGGTTTGCGACCGCATCGCCGCCAGCAGGATATACCTTGGCAAAAACTATACGCCGCGCAGTCCGCTCGAATATTTCGAACGCCGCACCGACACTGGCTACATGCACCCCGAAACTGCTGAAAAACTGCGCTGTTTTTTAACGCTCATCGCCGAACAGGGCGAAGACGTTGCTTTGAAGGAACTCAAAGCCTACATCAAGGCGGAGAGCAGAAGAGAGAGGACGGAGCGCAGGGAGAGGATCAGGCAATACAAGGCGGAAAGAAAGAGTTGAATTTTTTATGGTAAATTAACCGCGCGGCATTTACATTTCTGCATTGATCAGGGCATATTATAGGGTCAATTCCGTGGCGAAGCAGTTTCCCGTGTCCATATATCGGCTGTAACTGTAATGTGCCCTCCGCGCAAGGATATTAAAAAAAGTAAATTATTGCCCGAAAAACGCTTGTGTTGAGGCATATATATCTGTTATAATAATCGGGTAATCTCAAAAGTCTTTTACGGGGTATTAGCTCAGTTGGTAGAGCGCTACACTGGCAGTGTAGAGGTCAGCGGTTCGAATCCGCTATGCTCCACCAGAAAAGGCACCGCTTTTTGCGGTGCCTTTTTTCGGTGGAGCATAATGGTAGTAAGAAAGGCTGCGGTTCGCGCGAGGAGCTTCAGCTCCGCTGGTCTGCCGAGGGCCCCTTCGGGGTATCGGCAGAAACCGCTATGCACTTTTGCGGTGCCTTTTTTCGGT
>DVIK01000003.1 GCA_018711385.1 Candidatus Coproplasma avistercoris | reverse complement strand
GGGCGTGCGCACGTCGAGCATGAATGCCGACCGCTCGCCCGCGATCTGCGGGATCTGCTGCCAGTGATACTGCTTTACGCCGCCGAGCACGTCCTCGATAACGTACCCCGCCATGTTCACGGGATCCTTTGCCGAGGAATAAGGCGGCGCGTAGGCGAGGTCGAGTTCCTGCAGGTCGTACGCCGTCATGCCCGCCTTTATCGCCGCAGCAAGCACGTCTATGCGCTTATCCACGCCGTCGAAGCCCACAGCCTGCGCGCCCTTTATGGCGCCGCTCCCCCTTTCGAACAGCACCCTAAGCGTCATGTTGCGCGCACCGGGATAATATGTGGCATGATTTGCCGAAAACAACGTCACGCTTTCGCAGTCCATGCCTGTACGCTCCGCAGCCGCGAAGTTCAGACCGGTAAACGCGCAGGTCAGTCCGAACACCTTTATCACCGAGGAGCCCATGCCGCCCGCATAACGGCTTGCGATGCCGCAGATATTGTCGGCGGCTATCCTGCCCTGTTTATTGGCGGGGCCCGCAAGCGCGAACAGCGCATCCTTCCCCGTGAGGGCGTTTACTATCTGCACGGCGTCGCCCGCGGCGTATATGTCGGGATCGGAAGTGCGCATATGGCAGTCGGTGACGACGGCGCCCTTTATTCCGAGTCTGAGTCCCGCCTCCTCCGCAAGTCGGGTATCGGGCAGCACGCCCAAAGCGACTATGCACATGTCTGCGGAGAAGTCCCCGCCCGCGGTGTGCACCGTGACCTTTTTTCCGCCCTCTATCGAAGTCACGCGCGACGAGAGCCTGAGTTCCACGCCGTTTTTCCTCAGTTCGGCATGAAGAAAACACGCCATGTCGTAATCGACCTGCGGCAGCACCTGTCTGCCGCCCTGAACAAGCGTTACCTTTATGCCGCGCGCGGCGAGATTTTCCGCCGCCTCCAATCCTATGAATCCGCCGCCAGCGACTATCGCCGTTGCAGGCCTGCGCGACTTTATGTAGTCGTCTATGGCAAACGCGTCCTCGACGGTGCGCAGGGTAAAACATCCCTCTCCCCTGCCGCCCTCAGGCACGACGGGTCTTGCGCCGGGGCAGTATATCAGCTTGTCGTAGCTCTCGGTATACCGCTCACCGCCCGCAAGCACGGTCACCCGCTTTGCGGCGCGGTCAATCCCGACGACTTCGCTGTTCACCCGGACGTCGATATTGAAACGCCGTCCGAAACTTTCGGGCGTCTGCAGCGTGAGCGACGAGCGGCGCTTGATTTCCCCGCCGATATAGTACGGCAGCCCGCAGTTGGCATATGAAATATACCCGCTGCGTTCAAATATAATAATTTCCGCGTTTTCGTCCAGCCTGCGCAGGCGAGCGGCGGCCGTCGCCCCGCCGGCAACGCCTCCGATTATCACAACCTTCATACACTTACTCCTCTTTTCATCAGATATAGTCTGCCGTGATATTATACCACCGCGACGGCAAATTATCAACAGAAAGAACGGAAAGAACCGCCGCGCATAAGCGCGGCGGCAGGAAATCAGAAAAGATAGGCAGTCACGCTCAGTTCCTCTTTGGTTTGGAGTGGAACAGCAGCGACATTATAAAGGAGAACACCACCGCCGCCGTCACGCCCGCGCTTGCCGCGGTGAGCGGGCCGGTGACCGCATAGAAGAAGCCCTTTTCCGCTCCCTTTATCGCGCCGTTTGCAAGCAGGTAACCGAAACCGCATATAGGCACCGTGGCGCCCGCGCCCGCAAATTCCACGAGCGGCTGATACAGCCCCAGCGCGGTGAGAACGACGCCCGCCAGCATGAAGTAGACGAGTATCTTGCCCGAAGTGAGCGAAGTGATGTTTATTATTATCTGCGCAACCGTGCATATGGCGCCGCCGACGGCGAACGCCTTGACGTACATAAGCAGTATGGAAATTATTTCAGCCCTCATGACCCGCCTCCAGCTCAACGGCGTGACTTATGCAGGGAATGCTCTCGCCCTGCCCGGACGACACGGTGGACAGCAGCGCGCCCGTCGCCGCAAAAAGTACTCTGTTATACAGTCCCGCCTCCATCTTGGCAAATACATAGGAATTCATTATCACCGCCGAACAGCCCGCACCGCTGCCGCCCTGAAATTCGTCCTCCACCACCTTGTAGATCATCTCGCCGCAGTCGACATGATTGGCGACGTCGAAACCCTTTTCCCACAGCAGATCCTTAAAGATGCGGCTGCCGAGAGCGCCGAGATCGCCTGTTATTATCGCATCGTAATCCTCGGGCAGAGTGTCCGTGTCCCTGAAATGGCGCATGACGGTGTCGGCCGCGGCGGGAGCCATGGCCGCGCCCATGTTGTTGACGTCGGTCACTCCCCAGTCGCGCACCCTGCCGAGCGTGGCGTTCAGTAGTTTTATGCGGCCGCAATCCGCCGAGATCACGCACGCCCCGGCGCCCGTAACAGTCCACTGCGACTGCGGCGGACGGGTACAACCGAGCTCCAGCGGATAGCGGTACTGCCGCTCGGCGGACGCAAAGTGGCTGCCCGTAGCCGCCACGCAGTTGCGCGCATAGCCGCCGTCCACCAGCGCCGCCGCAAGCAGCATGCCCTCGCTCATCGTCGAGCAGGCACTGTAGAGCCCCAGGTAAGGGAACTGAAAGTCGCGCGCGGCAAAGCTGGCGGAAATTATCTGATTGAGCAGGTCTCCCGAGAGCAGCGCGTCCACGTCGCCGTCTGTAAGCCTGCCCTTCTCCACCGCAAGGCTCACGGCATTGGAGAGCATCTTGCACTCCGCCTTTTCGTAGGTGCTCTCGCCGTACATGTCGTCGGAGAGAGCGATGTCGGCATATCTGCCGGCCACGCCCTCCCGCTCCTTCGAGCCGCAGATAGCGGCATAGGAGCGCACGCGCGGCGCGTTGCCGAAAAATATAGTGTTACCCCTCTTCATACAAAAAAATCACAGCAGACAGTATATTATGCCGACCAGCACGCCCGAAAATACGCCGTAAACTATTATCGCGCCCGCAACGGTGAACATCTTTGCCGCCGTGCCGTATATATATCCCTCCGTCCTGAACTCTATCGCGGGCGACGTCACCGAGTTGGCAAAGCCGGTTATGGGCACTATCGACCCGGCGCCCGCATGGCGGCCTATCCTGTCGTATACCCCCAGTCCCGTTAAAAGGCAGCCTAAAAATATCAGAATGACGGAGACGGCGGCCGCAAGCTCGTCCCCCGAAAGCCCCGCGTATTCGAGCATGTACCTGAAAAACTGGCCTATTGAGCAGATGAGTCCGCCCACGCCGAACGCTGCAAGACAATTTTTGAAATGCTTGGTGGGAGGGTCCAGCCCCGCCACATATTTCAGATAATTCCTGTTATAATTCTGAGCGTTTTTGCCTGTCATACTTCACGTCCCTGTTGCCCGCTCCCTTAAAGCAGGTCTCGCGCTCGTCCCTGCGCGAAAGATCGGTTTCCTCTCTCATTGTCCGTACCTCCTTGCCGCCATACGCAGCGTAAGTTTTTCGGGCAGAACGCGGCTGAGCGCCCTGTAAAAGCCGTTCACCGCCCCGCACGTCTTGATGAGCGGGGGCCTGTCCGCGTTTATCACGCGCAGCATGTCGTCGGCCACGGCCGAAGCACTCATGCCGCCCTGCTCCATGCGGGCAAGCCGTTCCACCGCCCTGTCGAGCCGTTTTGCATAGGCACCGCTGCGCTCGTCGCCGTAGATCTTGCGCTTGAACGTAAATCCCGTGGCGGTGCCGCCCGGCAGCACAGCGGTCACATTTATACCGTAGGGGCGAAGCTCGTGACTGGCGCCGCGGGCGAGCATCTCGAGCGCAGCCTTCGAAGCCGAGTAAAAGCTGTCGAACATGATGGGTATGTCGCCGCCGAGCGAACCGACGAGCACTATGCGCCCGCCGCGGCGCATAGTGGGCACCGCTGCCTGTACGGCGCGCAGCGCGCCAAAGTAGTTGACTTCGAACAGATACCTGTAATCGCTCTCCGCAGCGTATTCAATTGGCGCCGCCATGGAACAGCCGGCGCTGTAAAGCAGCAGGTCAAGGCCTTCCTTTGCCCCGACCTGCCTTATGGCGTCGAACGCAAAGTCCTCGCTTACGTCAGCGAGCACGTTGGTAACTTTAAGGTTGACGCACGGCGTGCGAGAAATGTTGTATACATTCCAGCCGGCACCCACCAGCCGGAAGACAGTTTCGCAACCTATTCCCGAGCTGCCGCCCACCACGACCGCGGTGCGCACGCGCGGCTCCGTCTTTGATACATCGGAGGTATTCATACCGATATTTTGACTACATCTGCGGCAAAATATTCATCCGAAGGCTATATCCAGCGCCATCATAAGCACAAAGCCGAAGATCACGCCCAGCGTCGCCCTCACCTTGCCGCTTTCGAAGCTTTCGGGAATGAGCTCGGAACACACTACCGCCAGCATGGCGCCCGCCGAAAAGGAGAGCGCGAACGGCAGGATGTTGTTTATGAACGATACGGCAAGCGCGCCGAGCACTCCCGCCGCTACCTCCACGAGCCCGGAGAGTTGACCGATGGTAAAACTTTTCAGCCGCGACATGCCGTTCGCGCGCAGCGGAAACGCCACGCACATGCCCTCGGGAAAGTTCTGTATGCCTATACCCACGGCGAGCATAACCGCCGCCACACCTGCCGCGCCGCCCGCGCCGATGGCTCCGAACGCCACGCCTATGGCAAGGCCCTCGGGCACATTGTGCGCGGTTACCGCCATCACCATCACGGCGCACCTGCGCTTCTTCGCCTCGGCAAAGGCGTTAAGCCTGCCGATGACTATGTCGGTAAGGATTATCAGCAGTCCGCCGCAGGCAAAGCCCGCCGTAAGTATGAGATATGAATAGCTCTGCCCGTATTCGAGCGCGGGAAGCAGCAGCGAAAAGAATGTGGAGGCGAGCATTATGCCCGCCGCGCTGCTCATCATAAAGCAATACGTCCCCCGCCCGACGCGCTTATATATGAACACCAGCGCCGCGCCCGCTGCGGTCATCGCCCACGTGAACGCAGTGGCTATCAGCACCTGCAGCCAGCTTTCAAGTCCGTAAAACCATTGCACGATTTTTTCTCCCGTAAAAAAGGTACTTACTGCCATTTTACGCACCGCCGCCGCGCAAGTGTGAAAAGGGGGCGCCGCTTTTGCGGCGCCCCCGTAAATTACATTGGTCTGAGATCGTTGTTTTTATATGCGGTGAACCTTATCGTATATCCGTTCGTCCGGACGGGGTCGGATACACGGATAAGTTCGAAGTCCGGATTTTCATCCAGGTTTTCAAAGAACGCGTCCGCGTCGCCCTCGGCCTCCACCTTGGTGACGAGCACCTCGTCGCAGTAGGGCAGCAGCGTTCTGTACATCATCGCGCCGCCTATAACGAATACCCTGTCGGTGTCGTACTTCTTTATTTCTGAAAACAGCTCGCCGAGCGATCCGACCACCTTGCAGTCCTGCCTCTCTTCGCCGCCCGGCCACAGCACTATGTTTACGCGGTCTTTGAGCGGCCTTCCGCCGGGAAAGGATTTAAGGGTGTTCGAGCCCATGACCACGACGTTGCCCGTGGTGGTCTGCCTGAAAAACTTCATGTCCTCCGGAATGGAGAACATCAGCCCGTTGGCCTTGCCTATGCCCCAGTTTTTATCCGCATGCAGTATAGCCTTCATATTATCTCCTCTCTTTGCCGGTTTTACCGCTAAAACAGGCAGTTATGTTACGCATAGTACTTGAAATATATCCGATAAGCAGTTATTCAGCCACGGGGATATCGTATTTTTTGGTGTTGCACTTATAGTCGACGAGCCTGAAACTGTCCACCGTGAAGTCATAAAAATCCTTTATGTCGGGGTCGATCTCTATTTTCGGAGCGGGCAGACGGGGCATTCCGATTATCTCCTGTACTATGGGGATGTGCCTGTCGTAGACATGGGCATCGGCTATCACATGCACGAGCTCCCCCGCCTTCAGTCCCGAAACCTGCGCGAACATCATGAGCAGGACCGCGTACTGCACGACGTTCCAGTTGTTTGCCGTGAGCATGTCGTTGGAGCGCTGGTTGAGTATGCCGTTGAGCGTGTCGCCCGAGACGTTGAACGTCATGGAATAGGCGCACGGATAGAGGTTCATTTCGTGCAGGTCGGCAAAAGTGTAAATGTTGGTGAGTATCCTGCGGCTGGCGGGATTGTGTTTAAGGTCGTAGAGCACCCTGTCCACCTGGTCGAACTCGCCCTCGCGGTACTTGTGTTTTACGCCGAGCTGGTAGCCGTACGCTTTGCCTATACTGCCGTTTTCGTCCGCCCACTGGTCCCAGATATGGGAATGGAGGTCATGGATGTTGTTGCTCTTCTTCTGCCATATCCACAGTATCTCGTCTATGCACGAGCGGAATGCTGTGCGCCTTATGGTCAGGATGGGAAATTCCTTTGAAAGGTCGTAGCGGTTGACTATGCCGAATTTTTTTACGGTATGCGCGGGGGCGCCGTCGCTCCATCTGGGTCGCACTTCAAGGTTGGTGTCCCACACTCCGCCGCCTAAAATATCGTTCATGTTGGAAATAAATATATCGTCTGCCAGGCTCAAAGCATCTTCCTCCGTTGCGTTTTATATATTTTAACATTTAGCGGCGCCGCCGTCAACCGCATACGCTCAGAATGCGTCTTTTTCCGTGCGGCTCCACCGCTTTGCGATAAATTTCAGTTTCAGTTTCAGCGGTATCGGCGCTGTAAACGCGCGCAGGAGCCTGTTTGCGACCCCGGGGATATACACCGCCCTGCCGCGGCTTGCGGCTTTGAGCGAGCGCTTTGCCACAAATTCGGGGGATTTTGCCGCGATCCTGCCCCACAGTCCCTGCTTTTTTATGTATTCTATAACGTCGGGCCGCGTGCGCACCGCACCCGGGAGCACCGCAGTCACGGTGACGCCGCTGCCTTTGAGCTCTTCGCCTAGCGCGAGGGAAAAATTCGTGAGCGCGCCTTTCAGCGCAGAGTATACCGCAAAGTATGGCATCGGATAAAGCCCCGACATGCTGGATATATTTATTACGGAAAGCCTTTCGGCACGGTATTTAAGGCAGAACCGCGTAAGCGAAACGGCACCCTCGAAGAGCACGCGCGTCTGAAAGACGAGCTTTTGTTCGTCGTAGCGCCCAAACGCCTTCTGGATATCGGCGCCCGCAACGTTTATCAGCCTTGAAAATGTATAGCCGGCCGCTGCGGAAAAGAACGCGGCGCGCGATTTTTCGTCGGCAAGGTCGCAGGGGCAGTACCTGACCGTGACCGCGGGGTATTTTTCCATTATCCCGCAGGCGAGCGCGGCAAGTTTTTCGGCGCTCCTGCCCGTGATGAACAGGTTTTCCCCGCGGGAAGCAAGCTCTTTGCAGAACGCGCTGCCGATATGCCCCGTGGCGCCGGTCACAAGCGCGTAATTTGCGCCGAACTGCTCCCTGAGCTCCTCAAGTATGCCGCGGTCGGCGGGCGCCCATTCGTCGGCACTAAGCTCGGAAAAGGGTATCCAACGGCAATCTTCGTGCTCCTTTACGGTGTATCCGCCCGGCATTTCGCACAGATATACGGTTATATCGACAATTTTATCGGGGTATTCGTACGAAGAGAAACCTACCTTCCTGCATACGGTCACGTCGGCGTCGAGCTCTTCGCGGCACTCGCGCACTATCGCCTGTTCGCCGCTTTCGCCCTCTTCGATCTTTCCGCCGACAAATTCGTATTTGTGTATCACGTACCGGCTGCCGTAGGATCGGCGCGCGGCAAACAGCTTTCCCTCTTTTACGAATGCCGCCCCGACGACGGCTATGGTGGTCTTCATATATGTTATTTTACCACCGGGCAGGCATTAAGTCAAATTTAACGGCGCACGCGGCGGCAAAACGCGGCCGCAACATAATGACAGAAAGCTGTCTGCATATAAAATACCCGCCCGCGCAGGTATGCGCGGGCGGGCGTTACGGAGGGCTTATTGCCTGCGGTTAAAGTTACCTTCAGCCGTTACACGAACAACCGCAGCAACTGTTGCAGCCGTTGCAGCCGGAAGAACGTCCCGTGCCGGACGAAGAGCTGCAATTGGGGCAGGAGTCGGAAGCGTTGCCGTAAAGGCCGTACTGGGCGGCGTAATAGGCGTCGAACCAACAGCAATTGCAGCTGTTGCAGCCGCTGAACCAGTCGAAAAGGTTCAGCAACCCGGGCCAGTTGCAGCCGCAGCCTGAATTGCGCGACGAATTGCAGCCGCAGGAAGAACGTGAACTGCCGCAGCACCCGGAGCGGGAACTGCCGCAGCCGCAGTTTGAATTACAATTTGAACACATCTATATATCGTTTCCTTTTGTGTGTACCTTCAGGCGGAAGTTTTCCCTCCCGCCCGTTAATACATTATATGTTCAGATCAAATTCGCCGTGCCTCGTTGCTGCCACGACAGACTGTTTCCGCACGATATTTTTCCATAAAAACCGGCAGATATCCGTTTACGGCAACATCACTTCGCCGGTCTCTGCCTGCGACAAAGACGCAGGCAGCCGAATCTCGGTGCTGTTTATGCCGGACACGGTATACCTTACGGTATCGCCGTCATAGCCTGTTTCAAAGATCATGTCGCCGCCGTCCTGCCGGAATGAAAGTTCTCCGTAATATAAGCCGTCGATAAGCGTATATTTTCCGTCTTCATAAGTGACTAAGGCAGAGAAGTCCATGCAGATGAGATCGATAAGCTGCATAAAACTCTCCTCTGCGCCAAATCCCGACTTTATCATATAATAATAGCTGTAGTATTCGGGAGCCGTCAATGCCTGCCTGGTCCATTGGTCGGCATTGAACTCCTGCTCGTATACCCAATATTTCCCGTCGCCGTCGGGCGAAAAATAATATTCGCAATACTCGCCGGGGTAGCTGTCGCCGTACATATTTTTCCAGTAGAAAACATCTCCGCTGCAGCGGAATATGATTTCACTTTCGCACTCAACGGAGAAACTGTCGGCAAAGCGCAAATCCTTGAGAGACTGCTCGATTCCGCTGCTGCCCCTTCCGCAAGCGGAAGCCGCGAGCACGCCCGCACTCAGACATATCGCAATGACCGATAATACAAATTTTTTCATGATTACCTCCCGTATTCAACTTATTGCCTGTATTATACGGTCTGACTGTAGCAGAAACTGAAAACGCGCGACAAAATTTTTCCGATGAAATTGAAATGATCCTTCCGCTCAATTACCCCCCCCCAATGACAATAATTGACACAAAGTGTCATAATTTTGCATTGCTATATCACAAAAAAGGGGCAGGCGCAGAGCCTGTCCCTTTTTACTTTTCCTTTTTTTCTTACCGTTTTACGGCTTACTTGCCGAAATACCTCTTGAGAAGGCCGGCAAAGCCTGCGCCGTGGCGGGCTTCGTCCTTAGCCATCTCGTGAACGGTGTCGTGAATGGCGTCATAGCCGAGCTGCTTTGCGCGCTTTGCAAGCTGGAACTTGCCGTCGCACGCGCCCGTTTCGGCCGCAACGCGAAGCTCGAGATTCTTCTTGGTGCTGTCGGTAACTACTTCGCCGAGCAGTTCGGCAAACTTGGATGCGTGGTCCGCCTCTTCATAGGCATAGCGCTTGTAGGCTTCGGCGATCTCGGGATAGCCCTCCCTTTCGGCCACCCTTGCCATTGCAAGGTACATGCCCACTTCGGTGCACTCGCCGGCGAAGTTGGCGCGGAGGCCTTCCATCACTTCGGCATCTTCAACTACGCCGTCGCCTACGTGATGCTCGCAGGCAAACTTGGGGCCGTCGGTCTCTTCAACGGGCACGAAGGTCTTTGCCTTGCATACGGGGCATACTTCCACGTCATCGGCTACGATTTCGCCACATACAGTACATCTTTTCATTATAATTACTCCTTAAATAAGTTTTTTATTGGAAATCAATCTTAATAAGATTATATCACAGCCCGAGCCGAAAATCAAGCGTTGAGCAAAAATTTTTGTTGTAAAATTTGTAAATATTGTGTGTAATTTTCCGCAAACAACGTACCGCCCGCAGCGGCGAGCTGTTCGCGCGACCTGAACCCCCACAGCACGGAGACGCACTGAATGCCTGCGTTGCGCGCGGTGTTTATGTCCGTTTCGCCGTCGCCGGTGAACAGGCACTCGTCCTTGCCGACGCCGAGACTGTCCATCATGTAGTACAGCGCTGAGGGGTCGGGCTTCAGCGGAAACCTGCCCTGACCCACCACCATGTCGAAGCCGTATTCCCCGAGCTTGTCCCTGCAGCAGGCGAGCGTGGCGTCCTGCGGTTTGTTGGAGAGCACCGCGAGTTTTACACCCGCCGCCTTCAGCCTTTTAAGCGCCCCGTCCTCACCCTGGTAGAGCACGGTGCGGGAATTGTCGTGCGAGGCGTATGCGGGGACGTAGTCCTCGTAGACGGCCTGCACGAGGTCGCGCCTGCCGGCGGGCACGGCGCGGCTGACAAGGTTATAGGCGCCGTCGCCCAGCATCGCGCGCAGCGCCCCCGAAGATACGGGCGGCAGCCCGAACTTTGCGAGGCTGTTATTCAGCACGAAGCGTATATCGCGCGAGGTATCGAGCAACGTGCCGTCGAGATCGAAAACGATAGCTTTTATCATCTGTTTTATTTATAACCTCCGCCGCACGCGGCAAAACGCTTTTACATCTTTTCGGGTACGCCTATGCCGAGCAGAGTGAGCGCGTTTTTCAGCGCGGTGAGCGCGGCGGCGGTGAGCGCGAGGCGGAAATCCCTGCGCTCTTCCCCGGCGGTGAGTATTTTGCAGTCGAAATAGAACTTGTTGAACTTCTGGGCAAGATCGACGGCGTAACGGGCTACGATGCTCGGCTCGTACTTTTCGGCTGCATCCTTTACCGCCTGCGGGAAGGCCGCTATGGCCTTGACAACCTCCGCCTCCTGCGGCAGAAGCTCGGGGACTGTGTAGCTTGCGGGCACGCCGCCCTTTTCGATGACGGAGTTGGCGCGCGCGCACGTGTACTGCACATATACGCTCGTTTCGCCCTCGAACGAGAGCACCTTGTCGTAAGAGAATACTATGTCCTTTATCTTGCTGTTGTAGAGCGCGCCGAAGATAACTGCGCCTATGCCCACCTTTTCCGCCACTTCCCGCTTGTTTTCAAGATCGGGGTTCTTTTCGGAGATTATGCCGTACGCCTTTTCCACGCAACGGTTTATTACGTCCTCCAGCCACACCACCTTGCCCTTGCGGGTAGACATGGCGCCGTCTTCGAGCGACACCATGCCGTATGCCACGTGCACCAGGTCCTTTGCCCACTCCCTGCCCATCAGCTCGAGCACCTTGAACACCTGCCTGAAATGCAGGTTCTGCTGATACGCCACCACATACAGGCATTTGTAGAAGTCGTAGGTCTTTTTGCGGTAGATGGCAGCGGCCAGATCGCGCGTGGCGTAGAGCGAAGCACCGTCGGAACGCAGTATCAGGCAGGGCGGCATTCCGTAGGGCTCGAGGTCGACTATCTGCGCGCCTTCGCTCTCTTTCAGCAGCCCTTTTTCGCGCAGTTCATCTACCACAGGGCCCATCTTGTCGGTATAGAAGCGCTCGCCCGCGTAGCTGTCGAACGTGACGTTGAGCTTTTCGTAGATGCCCTTCACGTATTCAAGAGTGAGTTCCTTGAACCAATCGAACAGCTCGTTCGCCTCTTTGTCGCCGCTCTCGATAAGGCGGAAGTATTCGCGCGCCTCCTGTTCCATCTGCTCGGTAGCCTCTGAATTGAAGCGCACGTACAGGTCGTTTATGGCGTGTATGCCGCCCTTTTCGACCTCCTCCCTGTCGCCCCAGTGCTTGTATGCGCAGATGAGCTTGCCGAACTGGGTGCCGTAGTCGCCGAGGTGGTTTATGCCTACGGCCTTATAGCCGAGGAAATTGAATATCTTGTAGAGCGCGCTGCCTATCGCCGTGGTGGACAGATGCCCGATATGGAAGGGCTTGGCTATGTTCACCGAGGAGTAGTCTATGCACACCGTCCTGCCCGCACCCTCCGCTGAGGAGCCGTACCTTTCGCCCGCGGCGAGCACTCCGTCTATCGTTTCGCGCGCGAGCGCGCCCTTGTTTATCGTGAAGTTGAGGTAGCCGTTCACAGCCTCCGCCCTTTCGATGACGCCGTCGGCGGGGAAACTTTGCGCGAGCGTCTGCGCTATGACGGCGGGACTCTTGCGGAGCACCTTTGCGAACTTGAAGCAGGGCAGAGCATAGTCGCCCATCGAAGGGTCGGGCGGCAGGGCTATCGAGGAATATATCTCTTCGGCAGATATGCCCTCCGCCGCGAGTTTTTCCGAAATATACTTTTTGTAATCCATAACTTTCTCGCTTTTATAGTCTGGCATAATTTTAACATAAGCGGCAAAATTTAGCAAGTTAAGCCGCAAAGCGTTTTGACTATTTTTGAAAATAGAGTATAATAGCTATGATTTTATCAAGAAAATCGCCGCGGAGCGCAGAAATTTTCAGCACCGCCGCGCAAAAGGAAAACGACATGAAATTAGGCGTTGTAGGATTGCCCAACGTGGGCAAGTCCACACTATTCAATGCAATAACCCATGCCGGCGCCGAGGCCGCCAATTACCCCTTCTGCACCATAGAGCCCAACGTGGGCGTTGTAGCCGTTCCCGACGAGCGGCTGGACAAGCTCGCCGCGCTATACAACAGCAAAAAAGTTACGCCCGCCGTGGTGGAATTCGTGGACATAGCGGGGCTTGTGAAGGGCGCTTCGCAGGGCGAGGGACTGGGCAACAAGTTCCTTTCGCACATACGCGAATGCGACGCGATAGTACACGTGGTGCGCTGCTTCGAAGACCCCAACGTAACGCACGTTTCAAACAAAATCGACCCCATATCCGACATTCAGACGATAACTCTCGAGCTCATCCTCGCCGACATAGAGGCAGTGAGCAAGCGCGAAGACAGGATACGCAACACCGCCAGGGGCGGCAACAAGGAGGCCGCGGCGGAATACGCCTTCCTTGAACGGCTGAACAAGTTCCTCGGCGAAGAGAAGCCCGCAAGGCTGTTCGAATGTACGGAAGAGGAAAAGCCGTTCATGGACAACCTGTTCCTGCTCACCGCAAAGCCCGTCATCTACGCCGCGAACATCTCCGAGATGGATATGGGCAGGCCCGAGGACGAGATACCAAACGTAGTCAAAGTAAAGGAGTATGCAAAGGCCGAGGGCAGCGAGGTGCTGGTCATCTGCGCAAAGACCGAAGAGGAACTTTCGCAGATGGATCCTGCGGACAGCGCCATGTTTCTGGAGGAGCTCGGACTGAAGGAGAGCGGACTGAACAGGCTCATCAAAAAGAGCTATGAGCTTTTAGGCCTCATCTCATACCTGACCGCGGGCGAAAAGGAGACGCGCGCATGGACGATAGTCAAGGGCACCAAGGCGCCGCAGGCGGCGGGTAAGATACACAGCGATTTCGAGCGCGGCTTCATACGCGCAGAGGTTGTGGACTGGGAGACCCTTCTGGAGTGCGGAGGCTACAACGGCGCGCGCGAAAAGGGCAAGGTGCGCAGCGAGGGCAAGGACTACGTCATAAAGGACGGCGACGTGGTGCTCTTCCGCTTCAACGTGTAAAATGATTTTTAGGGCAACAAACCCGCGGCAGGCGTTCTTACGGCAGAGATTTTTCGGCTGCGGCTGCCGCCTCCGCTCAAAATGACAATTACAATAAGTTAAGCCGCCCGCGCAATTTTGCGCGGGCGGCAGATTTTTATTATATGAAACATGACCGGAGCCATACGTAAAACAAAACCTTCAGACCTCTCCGGCGGACATCTCTATACGTTCATGTTTACCGTCTGAATACGCAAGCACTGCGGCAACGACGTCTGCAACATATATAAAATGCATAACTGCATACAACAGATACCTACACTTCTTTTCGCGCATGAAGAGGCGTATCAGATAAACTATGTTCCAGGCACCACCGCCAAGCATGAATATGTATGTGGATGAGAGAGATATCAGCCACACGGCCGGCGCAAACCATATAAGGAACAAATTGAACGTGCCCAGCCACAATATGAGCCATATGACAAAATTTATTATAAAAAACGGTATGAGCGCCAACTTTACCGCCATTGTAACGGCAAACGGACAACAAGCCGCGTCCCCCTTTACTGCGGCAATCAGTTGAGCCACACACAACATTACAACGACCGCGCACATCGCGACGCAGTAGATTTCCACCGCCCGTATGACGGAATCGGAAAAATCAGGATCTGCCGCAATGCCGATAACTATGCCGATAAAAGGTATCTGCATTGCGTAAAGAAGCACGCAGAATATCCACATGAGCGCCTTTCTTTTCATATTCTCCCCCCATTCAGCGCACGCGGCGCAAAATTTAAATTAAGGGGCGCCCGAAAAACGGACGCCCCTGCTTTAAGCAATCAATAAATTACTTGAGTTCGGCGAAATACTTGATGGTGCGAACCATCTGGGAAGTGTACGAATTTTCGTTGTCGTACCATGCAACGACCTTTACGAGGGTCGTGCCGTCGCCCATGGGCATGCACTTGGTCTGGGTAGCGTCGAACAGCGAACCGTAGGTCATGCCTACGATATCGGAGGAAACGATCTCCTCTTCGGTGTATCCGAAGGAAGCGCTGGAAGCGGCCTTCATTGCCGCGTTAACGCTCTTCGCGTCAACTTCGCCTTCGCAGATCGCGATGAGCTGAGTGAGCGAACCGGTGGGAACGGGCACACGCTGTGCGCAGCCGTCGAGCACGCCGTTGAGCTCGGGAATAACGAGGCCGATAGCCTTAGCCGCGCCCGTGCTGTTGGGAACGATGTTCACTGCAGCAGCCCTTGCGCGCCTTAAATCGCCCTTACGGTGAGGGCCGTCGAGAACCATCTGATCGCCGGTGTATGCGTGGATGGTGGTCATGTAACCCTTCTTGATCTTGCAGAACTTGTTGAGGGTGTCTGCCATGGGTGCAAGGCAGTTGGTGGTGCAGCTTGCAGCGGAGATGACTGTATCGGTGGCCTTTAAGGTCTTTTCGTTTACGCTGAATACAACGGTGGGAAGGTCGTTGCCCGCGGGAGCGGAGATAACGCACTTCTTGGCGCCTGCCTTGATGTGTGCGGAAGCCTTTTCCTTAGAGGTGTAGAAGCCGGTGCACTCGAGAACCACGTCTACGTCGAGCTCCTTCCAGGGAAGGTTGGCGGCGTCCTTTTCGGCATAGATCTTGATGGTCTTGCCGTTTACGGTGATGGAATCTTCGCCTGCGGTCACGCTGTCGGCATACTTATATCTGCCCTGAGCGGAATCGTACTTGAGAAGGTGAGCCAGCATCTTGGGGCTGGTGAGGTCGTTGATAGCTACGATCTCGTAACCTTCGGCGTCGAACATCTGCCTGAAAGCAAGGCGGCCGATGCGGCCGAAACCGTTGATTGCAACTTTTACGTTTGCCATAATGTTTGTATTCCTCCGATTTTAATAAGATATTGAAACGAAATCCGAAAGACCGTGCGGAGAGGTTGTCCCCCTCCTTCCGATCCGCTAATATTATATCAAATTGTTTTATGCAAGTCAACAGTTTATTTAAGATTTTCGGGGTTGAGCGCCTTTAAGCTCTCGGTCACGAACAGCCCGTCCTTCCTTATGAGCACGTCGTCGAACCATATCTCGCCGCCGCCGTATTCGGGAGTCATTATGAGCACCAGATCCCAGTGCACGCCGCTCTGGTTGCCGTTCCACGCGTCGTCGTAACAGCAGCCGGGAGTGAAGTGTATGGAGCCCGAGATCTTTTCGTCGAACAGGATGTCGAGCATGGGCTTGGTGACGTAGGGATTGACGCCTATGGCAAACTCGCCGACATAGCGCGCGCCCTCGTCGGTGTCGAAGATCTTGTTGAGCTCCTCGTCGTCGCCCGAGCAGGTGGCGTTTACTATTTTGCCGTCCTTAAAGGTGAGCGAAATGTTTTCGTACTTCCTGCCCCCTTCGGTCGTGGGCGCGTTGTAGGTGATGACGCCGTTGACGCTTTCTTTGACGGGCGCGGTGTACACCTCGCCGTCGGGGATGTTGCAGCCACCGGCGCACTTTACCGCGGGGATGCCCTTGATGGAGAAAGTGAGGTCGGTGTTCTTTGCGACGAGGCGCACCCTGTCCGTCCTGTTCATAAGCTCCACGAGCGCGTCCATCGCCTTCGACATCTTTGCGTAGTCGAGCGTGCAGACGTTGAAGTAGAAGTCCTCGAACTTTTCGGTGGACATCTCCGCAAGCTGGCTCATCGCGTCGGTGGGATAGCGAAGGATTACCCACTTGGTCTTCTTCACCCTTATTTCGTGATGGACGGGGAAGAAGAAACCGCGCTGATATTCCGAAGTCGTCTCCGCAGGCACGTCCGAAAGCTCGAATTCGTTCCTGAACCCGCGCACGCCGATGTATGCGTCCATGTCGCTCATTATATACTTTTCGTAGTCGGCGAGCTTGGCTATGCTCTCCTTCGAGGCGCCCATGAGCATGGCGCGCTGCACCTTGTTGGCGCAGAGCTTCACATAGGGTATGCCGCCCGCGGCGTACGCCTTTTCCACGAGCGCGCACACCAGCTCTTCGGGCACATCGGTCGCCTCGATGAACACCTTTTCGCCCTTTTCAAGGTGCACGGAATAATTCACAAGCCCTTCGGCAAGTCTGTTAAGTCTTTCGTCTCTCATACGTCACTCCTTGTAATATTGCTTTCACTTGCGCATTATATACCTAAACGGGCGCGCCGTCAACGTGATTTTTACTCAATTTGGCATAAATTTGTTAAATGCGCTTGAATTTTGCCGCGCCATGCATTATAATAGCTATGGTTAAAATAAGAAGGCAGACGCTACCGCGTCCGCCGCATTTACGGAGGTTTATAAATGGGATTAGTTTCGGCAAAAGAGATGCTTGAAAAGGCAATGAAGGGCAAGTATGCAGTAGGCCAGTTCAACATCAACAACCTTGAGTGGACAAAGTCCATACTCGCCACCGCGCAGGAGCTAAATGCTCCCGTCATACTCGGCGTTTCCGAGGGTGCGGGCAAGTACATGACCGGCTTCAAAACGGTCGCGGCGATGGTAAAGGCCATGATAGAAGAGATGAACATCACCGTTCCCGTTGCCCTGCACCTCGACCACGGCACCTACGAGGGCTGCTACAAGTGCATCGAGGCAGGCTTCTCTTCGATAATGTTCGACGGTTCGCACTTCCCCATCGAAGAGAACGTCGAAAAGACCAAGGAACTCGTCAAAGTGTGTGCTGAAAAGGGCCTCAGCTTAGAGGCTGAAGTCGGCGCGATAGGCGGCGAAGAGGACGGCGTTATCGGCAAGGGCGAGTGCGCAGATCCCGAAGAATGCAAAAAAATAGCAGACCTCGGCGTGACAATGCTCGCCGCAGGCATAGGCAACATCCACGGCAAGTACCCCGCAGACTGGCCCGGACTTTCGTTCGATACCCTCGCCGCGGTAAAGGCCAAGGTAGGCGACATGCCACTCGTGCTTCACGGCGGCACGGGCATACCCACCGACCAGATAAAGAAGGCCATATCGCTCGGCGTTGCCAAGATCAACGTGAACACCGAGTGCCAGCTCGCATTCCAGGAAGCCACGAGAAAGTATATCGAAGAAGGCAAGGACCTTGTCGGCAAGGGCTTCGACCCCAGAAAGCTGCTCGCTCCCGGCGCGCAGGCAATAAAGGACACCGTAAAGGAAAAGATGGAGATCTTCGGCTGCATAGGCAAGGCGTAAATCTCACATGCAGATATCGCAGCGGCGGGGCAAGCCCCGCCGCTTTTATTTTTTACGGTTAATACCGGCGTTTCTGCACATACTCTGCGTATGAAAAAAATTACGCTTACTCTTGCCGCGGCGCTTGCCGCCTGCTCCATGCCCGCCTGCGAAATCGATGTGCAGAGCTCGCTCAAAGAGCTGAGCGACCCGTATATCACGACTTACGAGTGCGTCCGCGCGGAATACGGCGGACAAGATATGCTTGAAAAATACGATTATATAAGGATAACTCTCACCGACAAGGAGACCATGCTGCTTTCCTACAAAGAAAAGGGGGGAAAGGCGCACAGCCGCGAATGCAGCTATACCTACGACGAAAAGACGGGCGAACTGACCGCGGAGATAGGATTGCTCGGCGTGAGCCACCGCGAAAGCGTCGTTGTGGAAAACGGACAATTTACCCTGTCGATGCCCATCGCAGGCACACAGCTTATAATGCAATTCAAATCTTAAAGGGACGGCGCCGTAACGGCGCCGTCCCTCAGAAATTTTATCAGATAAACAGTTCGCGCAGCGCAGAAAGTCCCGTCCTGCGGCCCCTCACGCGCGGCAGTTTCACCCTGAACGCACGCGTTTTGAAGTAATAGCGGCGCTTTGCATAATACCGTTTCGCCGCACGCTCGAGCGCGGCATACGCAAAATACCCGGCCACTCCGCACAGCGTGCCGATGACCATGCCGGCGGCCACGTCCGTGACGTAGTGTTCGCCCAGATAGATGCGGGAAATGCCGATGAGGAAGGCGAGCACGACGGCGGGAACGGCCTTCGCCCTGTAAAATATGACGAGCACCGCCGCCGCGCAGAACGTCACCGCAGTATGACCCGAGGGAAAACAGTAGTCGAGCGAAAGCTCTATGCCGTACTGAGCGTAAAAGCCCTCCGCCCAGGAGAGCTCGCCGTGCGTCCACGGCCTCTCCCTGCCGACAACATTTTTGAGGATGACGTTGACGACGAGCACATCGATTATGAGCGCCACCGCCATCGCAAGCCCGCACCTTCTCGTAGGCCTGAATATGAGCAGCAAAGTGCACACGGCTATACTTATAGCCCCGCCCGCGGCAAGCGCGGAGAGATACTTCATGGTATAGTTCAGCCATGCATAGCCGTGGAAAGTTTCATGCACCCAATTGAGTATTTCAAGCTCCATACCTTACCGCATACCGCCCTTATTTGTCGGAATCCTCTTCCGGTTCGTAATGGCCGGAAATCTCCTCCACCCCGTCGTCCGCCTTGGCAAAGATGGCGTTTTCGCCCGCCGAATGGGCGGACCTGCCGGAGATCACGTCATCGATAGTCACCTGTTTATCCCTGACGGTGCCGTCCGGGCGCGGCATGTCGTCGTCATAAAAGGCGATATCATATTCCATTTTTGCCAGTTTGGGGTCGGAATAAACGGCGTCCTGCTCGACGCGCAGCTCATCCTCCTCCCTGCGGCGCCTGGCTATCACGTAAAAACAGATCACGAGCAACACGAACACGATAGCGCTTATCACTATAGATACGATGTATACAGGTTCCATAACTGATACCATTTTACCACCGCCGCGCGGCGCTGTCAACCTGAGGAACGCACTAAAATATTTTGACTGAAGCCGTTTGCCGCATAATACGGCGGGCGGTAAAATAAACTAATTTTATGAAAAAAATATTTTTCTGCGGCGGCGGAAGCGCAGGGCACGTGGTGCCGAACATCGCCATAATGCGCGCCCTTGCGGGCAGGTACGAACTCGGCTACATAGGCACGAGCGGCATAGAATACGGGCTGGTGCGCCGTGAAGGGATAAAATTTTATACGATAAGCGCGCCCAAGCTGGACAGGGGCAGGCTGCTTTCCAACCTGACGCTGCCGTGCAGACTGAAAGAGAGCGTGCAAGAGGCACGCACGATACTGCAGCGCGAAGAGCCGTGCCTGCTGTTCTGCAAGGGTGGCTACGTTTCGCTCCCTCCCGCGCTGGCGGCAAAGAAGCTGGGAATACCGGTGATCGCGCACGAATCCGACCTTTCGCCCGGGCTTGCCAACAAAATAATTTCGCGCTTTTCGGCAGTCACGCTGACCTCTTTCCCGGAAACGGCGGAAAAATTCCGCAACGGCAGATATTCGGGCCCGCCCGTAAGAAAGGAGGCGCTGCGCTCTTCGCGCGCAAGAGCAAAGCAGAAGTTCGGTATAGACGAACGGCCGACGATACTTGTGTTCGGCGGCGGAAGCGGTTCGCAGAAGATAAACGCCGCGATAAGGGCGGCGGCGCGCGGATTGTGCGAGCGATACAACATACTGCACCTGTGCGGCAAAGGCAACCGGGCGGATGCGCACATAGACGGCTACCTCCAGATAGAATTTGCAGACGATATGGGCGAAATCTACGCCTGCGCCGATTACGCCGTGGCGAGGGCGGGCTCGAACTCCGCCTTCGAGCTGATAATAAACGGCATCCCCACGCTGTTCATCCCGCTCGAAAACGGAAGCACGCGCGGCGACCAGCCCAAAAACGCACGCTACTTCGAGCGTGCGGGTCTCTGCCGCGTCCTGCGCGAACGCGAGCTTACTCCCGAGAGGCTGAAAGTGGAGATAGCAAAACTCACCTCCGACGAGAATATCAGGCGCAACCTTATCGGCTGCGGCATGAGCTGCGGAAACGACAGAATTGTTTTTGAAATTGAAAGAACGGCAATTTACAGCAAAAATAGTTGATTATATCACACATAGTACTATCAAAACGCGTAAATATGCAGTTTTTGTAGCACTAAGACAAGGTTATATTCATCAAAACGTCGGCTATGGCAAGCTGCAAAAACCGCACCTCCCTTATGAACAACACATCGCTGTAAGCGCAATCGGCGGCAAGAAAGCACAACCTTGCCAGCGGAGCGGTAAAACAGCCGGGCGCCACGTACAACAAAGCCGTCAGCCCGCGGTTCACATCGGCGACCGCTTCCCTGGCAGCGGCCACCCCTCCGCCGCCCTCCGCGCGAGCGGCCGCTTCGCCCGCAGATCTACAGGCTTCGTTCAGATCGTCAAGTATGGGCCCATAGAGTTCCGAACTTTGCGAAGCATTATAAGTGGTCAAAGAAAAATTCAGCCGCTCACATGTTATCACTCTGCATTCGATCCCGCGGTCGCTCATTCCGGCAGCATAATTTTCGGCGTCGCCGATAAATTCGAAGCATGCCGCGGCTACATAATCATTCCCGCGGTAACTAAGATTATACCCCGCCCCTCCCATCGCCGTTACGTCATGCGGGGCATATCCTTCGCAATACGCCACATACCAGCGAACCCTGCGCTTTATAACTCCGCCGCCGCATGAAGCAAGGCAGAAAAACGCAACAAGCACAGCTACTACGGCTGCGATAAGTATAAATTTTTTTATATACGAACGCTGCATACCGTATTTTACTTGCGGCACGCGAAAAATATGTTGCGGTTACCGCAGCACACCTTTATTCGCCAAGTCCGGAAAGCAGCTCCCTTTTGGACGATTCATACTGCTCTCTGTCCATTTTGTGCGTATAAAATTTTACGTAAAGGGCGGTAATCTCTTTTATCACGGCCGCCGCCGAAGCGCCGTCGTCATTGCCGTAATAGAACAATTCCGCAAGTTTTTCGTATTCGCCGTCATGTATCGCTCCCGCGGCATGCAGCCGTTCGAGCGATTCGCCGTAATTTTTGAAATCTCTTTCATCGCTGCGATTCCTGCGCGCCTCGCGTTCCTCGTCGTTGGTCAGATCGCGCAACTCTTCGTCGGCAGAATATTCATCATCGGTATAAAGCTGCCTTAGCCTGCCGTTTTCGACGCCGTAGAGTTTATTGCGTATGAGCTTAATATCGCACAGGTAGGAAATATGCAGGCGGTTATATACCCAGAACAGCCAGCAGCAGAACAGAAACAGCGCGATCAGTATTATGCCCGCGCCCACATACCCTGCCACTATGAGCAGTATTCCGAGAGCGGTACTGATCGCGGCGAGCACGATTATTGTCACTATGCATATCGCACGCATAGCAAACAACGTTTTGTCATTTTTGTCGAACATTGTAACACCTCCGTTTTTTCACAGTATAGCACGCAGGTGTAGCAGAATCTGCGAACAGAGAATTTTTTTCGGTGAACCATGCAAAATTTTAGCCCATAAGCGCCGTTCAAAAAGATTTGCAAAAGTTATTAAAGCAAGCGGGAAAATGCTTGCATTTTTCCTTGAATATAGTATAATATTAAAGTCAACGCTACTGTGGCTCAGCTGGTAGAGCAGCTGATTCGTAATCAGCAGGTCGCCGGTTCGAATCCGGCCAGTAGCTCCAACTGAATCACCTTAACAATCTGAACCCCTAAGTTGGGACGGTTGCTAAGGTGATTCTTTTTTTATGCAATTTTGAGCTAGTTCTATATGATTTAACCTCATTTTTTCTACTTTTCAAAATGAGGCATTGAGACAGCACTTTTGAAAAAAGTTTTAAACCGAAAAGTAAAAGTAAAAATCCTTACAATCTGAACCCCCTGTCTCAGGACACATTTTTAAAATACAGCTCTTCTTTCACAGTCGGCGTTTTATACCCGTTGCTTATATGCGGTCGCTTATCATTATAAAAGTTTACATAATCGGTTATGGCTTTATGTATTTCCCTTTCCGAACGGTATTTGCGCCTGTACAACTCCTCCCTCTTCATATTTGAAAAGAAAGACTCCATTACAGAATTATCATAAGGCACATACGCCCGCGAAAAGGAATGTGTTACGCCAATAGATTTTAAATACGAATTGAATGTATAGGAGGCGTAATTGCTTCCCCTGTCTGTATGCAAAAGCAACTTTTCAGGTTTTCTATTCTCATACGCTTCCTTAAATGTTCTTTTTACAAATTGAGTGCTGTTACCCAACCCCACCCTGCATCCTACAACCTTTCGAGCATACAGGTCAAGAATTGCGCATATATAGAATATCTTATTTCCGAACTTATAACATGTAACATCGCTCACCCATACACTGTTTGGTCTTTTGACAGTGAATTGCCGGTTCAACACATTTTTAGGTGCCCTCCTTTTCTCTTGTTCATATAGAGCTTTTGCCCTCTGCCTTATACTCACAAGTCCCATATCCTTCATAAGTCTTCGTACAGTTTCCTCGCACGTATTGTAACCGCGCTCTTTAAGTACAGCTGTAATTTTGCCTGAACCAAACACCTGATTACTTTCATCATACACTCTCTTTATTTCTACACGGAGTATTTCGCGCTGTTTTGCGTACCACGTATTGTCGCGCTTATTTCGTAGTATGTGATTATAAAACGTTCCTCTCGGCACACCCATCGTTTCGCACAACAAATGAACGCTGTACTTTCCATACAGAGTTTCGAGAGCAACCAATTTTTCCCGCAAAGGAGCATTTGGCGAACACCCTGCCTTCTTGATAACTTCTAACTTTTGTTCAAGCCTTCTTACCTTAGTTTCAAGTTTTGCAACGTATTTTCGTGAAATAGCGTCGCTTCCCCCATTACATTCATAACCTTTAACTATCCGATACACCGTACTGCGCGATGCTCCTGTAAGCTCGATAATACGATTTATTGGCTGCTTTGTTTGCCATAATTCAAAAATCTTTTTGCGCTCAGTTTCTGTGAAAGTCCTCATTGTCTTTCTCCTTTTAAATAATTTTTTACATTTTAAAACCCGAACCGATAAAAATAAACGGTTCGGGTTTTTACTTGTCAAACACTGAGTCTGATGAGATATATATCAGCAACGCCATTTTATGAGCATTACTTACTCATACAACGACTGATACTCTTTCAATCTCTGCTGTAAAGCGACTTATACTTTTTATAAGCAAAATAATAGTAGTTGCGCATAAAAATACCAAGTTTTTTGGGAGAAAGGATGATTGCGCTGTCGCCGAAGCGTTCAAAGTAATATAAAAGCTGGTTTGCGGAACATTTAAACGTATAAATATCCCCCTCTACACTGACGGGCGTCGGCCGATACAGATAAATTTTTTTAAACAGCTCTTTACCCTTTTCTGTAAGCCGTACTTTTATAGGCTCTCTGTCTGTATTATACATAGGGTACTGCGGCGCACACTCCGCCTGTCGCCTGAACAGATCTGCATTACCTTCCGGAATCTCGCTTTTTTCGGCGAGTAACGATACCGTTTTTACCGCAGCAAGCCTCGCGGTAACATTCTGTTTGCCGTTATAGAAAAGCACATAATTGAAAAGCTCCTCCTTTGCCGCGCATACAGTATAGACTGATGCACCTTTTATAACATTGTCGTTCGCAAAAGAAATACACACCTTTACTCCCTTTTTAACCGATTTCACCAAAAGGAAATAATTCTCCTTGAAAAGTATTTTTTCCCGTTCGTTCTTCGTCTTCTGAGAATATGCAGTAAACAATCTTCTGTAATACGAAGAGAGCGATTCGTTTTGCAACAGTAAATTTTCTATGTATATTACCGCCTTTTCCGCGTTCCTGGTTGGCTTGAAAGCAAAGACCTTGCTCTGTTTATTTTCGCTATCCGATTGCTTTTTTGTGAATACCTTCAGCACATCCAAAAGAACCGACTCACGATAGCGGTCCGGAACTATTCCAACGGCTTTGCTTACCTCGTCGCGCAATTTTTCTTCCGCGCCGGCAAATTCCTCATAGTAATTAGAAACTATACCATTCAGAAACGCATTCATGTTAGGAGAACCGTCAGGCTTGGTTATTTTGAAATCTTCACAGTCCTTTTTTAAAAGTTCGTACACCGATTTTGGCGCGCTGATCTTTATTTTTTCATCCATAAATTTCCCTCCGTTTATTGTATTGTACCCTAAAAGGGGTCATAAATCAAGCAAATTAAGCTGAACGTGAGCATAAAAAAGGGGTCAAAAATATTTACCATTTTGCGGTATTACACTATTATGCAGATGGTGTAAAATGAAACTACAAACAAAATTTACGGAGGTGAAAACATGAATTACAAATTAACGGATATAGCGGGATACTCGCAGGAAAAGGAGGAACTTAAAAGGATTTGCGAAATAATAAATAACAGAGATATGTACTTGGCGCGCGGAGCAAAACTACCCAAAGGCATAATTTTTTACGGCGAAACGGGAACGGGCAAAACATTGTTTGCAAAAGTAATGGCAAGTCTATGCAATCTTGAAATGATAAACATAGACCTTGGCAATCCGGGAGATAAAAGTTCGCTTCTTAAAAGGATAAAGAAAGCCTTTGACAGTGCACGAAAATCCAACAAGCCGACGATGATTTTCTTTGACGAAATGGACAAAGTGCTGCCTAACGTAAGCGAAGAATACTACTCCGACCACTCAAAAGCCATTCTGGCGCAACTTCTCACCCTTATCGACGGCATGAACAGCAATAAAAATTTCATTTTTGTTGCGACCTGCAACAACTACGAAAATCTGCCCTCTACCCTCGTCCGTCCCGGCAGGATCGACAAAAAAATACATATCGGCAATCCGGATTACCCCTCGCGTGTGGAGATACTCAGGTTTTACGCCGGAAAGACGAGTTGCGCGTTTGAGATGACAATGGAAGAACTTGCAAAACTGTGCAACGGTTTTTCGTGTGCGGCGCTCGAGACTCTGGTAAACGAATGCGTTTTACAATCGGACGAAAACGGATTTATTTCGGAAAAACTGATAAAGGAACGCATACTTGAAAGCAAATCGGAAGATTTACCGCGAAAGATGCCCACACAGGCCGATATGGTAAATGCCTGCCGCAACATAGGTTGCTTTATAGTGGCACGGAGCTTGAATTCCGGTGATTACCTGTTGAGACTTGGCAACGATACAGTCTGCAACTTGTACTTCAATGCGGCGATAAGCCGATACGACGATGATTTCGACGATGAAGACGGCATTGATTTCAACATTCATTCCGACGATGAAACTTCGGGAAATGGCGGCATAGGCTTCCGCGACAGAAACTATGACGATGATGATGATGACGATGACGAATATGACTATGACGACGAAGAAGAAGATTTCAACTTCTACTACACAAAATCAGACTATCTTAATGCTATTTGCGCGATCATGGGAGGTTACATCGCCGAGGAAGTAGTACTGAAAAAACTTTACAATAATACATATTATCTGCTCACAACGGTGGATTGTATCCTTTTGGGCATGTCGAGAGACGGGCTGATGGGACTGGAATTAAGGTATACGAGCGGCCGCAACGACGACATTGAATATACCCGGGAAAAACTGAATAAAGTTAATGACGAGTTCGATAAAATAATTGACGATTGCTACAAAAGAGCAAAACAGATTATTGAAGCAAACGCCGAACTTATCAGAAAGCTGATGCCTATCCTCGTAGATAAAGGAAACATTTTCAAACCCGAGTGCGAAAAAATATTGAATCAACTTGGAGGAATAAAAACCCTATCATAAAAAACAGATATTTTCCTCTGTTTTTTACATACAAAAGCACTTTAAACGCAGCCTTTTTGTACATTAAAGACAAATCGAGAGGACAGACATCAGTCTGCCGCTCGGTTTTTTAAGTTGCTTGTCGGTCGCTCGAAACGGCTCGGTTCGGACTTTGACGCGGCAGCGGCAAGTCCTGCCGAAGGCGTTCCGCTCGCGGAAAGGGGCAGTATGCGGCAGAAAAAACATTAAGCCCTGCAAGATAGCGCATATCTTGCAGGGCTTTTTCATAGCCTTTCCTTTAATCCGCCAATGTTTTCAAAAGCTCGAAAACGATCTTTCGCTTATCTTTCGGGATCTTCGCAAACAACTCGAGCAGCGCCGTCTGCTCTGTATCGAGGTTACCCTCGTCCACTCCGCTATAAAATTCCGCCTGAGTTATACCAAACGCAAGGCAAATACTCTCTATTGAATTTCTGTCAGGCGTATAGCCCTTATCGTTAAACCAATCGTAAACCGTTGCGGGATAAAAGCCCGCCTCTTTTGCAAGTTTATATTTAGACCAGCCGCGTTGCTTCAATAACTCTTCTATCCTCTGTTGTACAGTCATGCTGCTCTCCACAAAGAATCCACCAATAAAATATTTTTTCTATCTCTTTCAATCGGTTATATTTTCATGCGAAAAAAGCGGCGAATTAAAAAACTCCGTCAGATCCATCTCCAGTCCCTGCGCAATGGCATTTATGTTCTGTATATTTGTACCTTTGTTACGCATCTTACGAATATCGGCTATGGTTGTTTCGGCAAGACCGCTGAGCTGAGCAAGCCTGTATTGCGTAAGGCTTTTTTCTTCCATGAGCTGATTTATACGCAAAGACAGCGCCTCTGCAAGTGTCACCTATACCAACCTCCTCACCTTAGCAGGAAAATAGTCGGTAACAGTATATTCTAATTTGAAATTTTTATACTGAGCGTATCCGCAGTACTTCGATTTCGCTTTGCATTTACAAAGTATTATGTTATAATACCCGTAAGGTATCCCCTATGACAGTAACATTCTGCGGACATAGAGATTTCAGAAAAACGTCGGCATCGGAGAAACTTTTATCGGAGCTGCTTGAAGGCTATGCGCAACGAAACGAAAGGCTCGTTTGCTATAACGGAGGCAGCGGCAACTTTGACCTTTTTGCCGCAGAGTGCGTCAAGAACCTGCAAAAACGCTTCACTAATATCCGCAACTGCCTTGTGATCCCGTATATCTACCCCGAATTCCTCGAACGGATAAACATACTCAACGAATATTTCAATGAAACGTTCTATCCGCCATTGGAGCGCGTACCGCTTAAATATGCCATCATCCGCCGCAATGAATGGATGATAGACAACGCTGACGTACTGTTTGCCTGCGTACGCCGCTCATGGGGAGGCGCCGCGCAGACTTTGGAATACGCAAGGCAAAGAAAGAAAATTATTGAATACCTGCCGTAAAGCCGATATTTACATTTACATAAAAAACTCAGGGCGGAGGAATTCCCTCCGCCCTTCTTCTTTAAGTGTAGCTTTTATTCTTCGGTAAATTCGTAGTGGCAGCCGCTGGTCTGCGTGGGAGGCAAGGTTTCGCCCTCCGCGATATAGATGGTGTTCACCGTTTTGCCCTGGCTGTCAACTACCTTGTAAGAGCCGCTGCGGGGCGCGTAATCGCCGCTGTTCAATCTCATAATAAACCTCCTTGAAAGCTAAAAGCAGTATGTGCGGCAAACGACCAAATAAACATGAAAAGTAAATTTTGCGTAAAAAATTTTTTGAGCTGCTGTAATTTTACGCAAAGCGCGCAACCTTATTGTATGAACAGAAAGTACTTTGCCGCCGCGGCGGCGATACTCGCGGTGGCATTTGCCGTGCTGTGGATAGCTTACGGCCGAAACAACTCGACCGAGGCCTTTTCGCTTGCCTCCGCATCGGCGCAGACGCCAAAAACGGTGTATCTTACATTCGACGACGGCCCGAGCGACAGGGTGACGCCCAAAATCCTGGACGTGCTCGACGAAGAGAATGTAAAAGCCACGTTCTTCATCATCGGACAGCAGGCGGAGCGGCGCGACTATCTTATAAAACGTGAAGCGGAGAGCGGGCACACCGTGGCGGTTCACTCTTACACACACAATTACAGTGAAATTTACAGCTCGCCGCGCAGCCTTATAGCCGACATAGACAGATGCAACGACGTCATAGAAAGTATTACGGGCAAGCGTTCAGACCTGTACCGCTTCCCGGGAGGATCTTACGGACTGCGCGAAGAACTGATAGCCGCGGCGGCAGGGCACGGAATGAGGTATGTTGACTGGAACGCAAGCACGCGCGACGCGGAGTGCCCCGGAGGCGCAGGACAACTTTTCGACTCCGCCGTAGCGACTTCTGCGGGGCTGGACCGCGTAGTGCTGCTTTCGCACGATTCAACATATAAGACGAGCACGCCCGAGGCCACGCGCAGGCTTATAAGGTATTACAGAGAAAACGGATATACGTTCGACGTGTTGTAAAATAAAAATCCAAGCCCCTCTCGGCGGCAGATATGCCGCCGAGAGGGGCTTTGCAATTGCTCTGTGAGGCATTTAGGTAAACACCGCCATGAGCACGGCGCCGGCAGTCAGCAGCGCAAGTCCTGCCCATGCCTTTGCCGAGAGTTTTTCTTTGAATACTATCAGCGAAAAGAACACCGTAACGAGTATGCTGAGCCTGTCTATCGGCACCACTACGCTCACCTGGCCATGCCCTATGGCATAGTAATAACATAGCCACGACGCACCGGTGGCAATACCGGAAAGGACGAGAAATATCCACGAACGCAGGCCTATGGCACCGAGCCGCGCGCCCGCACCCGTAAGAAGGACTATCAGCCACGCAAGAACGAGCACGACGGAGGTGGCACCGCGGTGGCTACGTCTGAATCGGCCCCCTTTCCCCGCACTTTGAAAATATTGCCGTAATGCCGGCAAATACGGCAGATAAGATCGCTGCAACTATCCACATAAAGCGCAAGGGCGGCGCGCAGCGCCGCCCGTCAATATTTATGCGCCATAGACGGCGCGATATTCCTTCATCCTTTCAAGGTATTCCCTGCCGGGAATTACCCCCTGTTCGATGGCTTCGATAATGTCCTGCATGGTGACGATGGGATATACCTTTACGCCGAATTCCTTATAGGCTGACTGAACGGCGGAGAGGTCTGAATCGAGCGCCTTTTCCTGCCTGTCCACGCTTATCACCATGCCCGCAACTTCGACCTTTGCCGCCGCGGCGAGCTTGGGGAGCATTTCGCGCAGCGCCTTGCCGGAGGTCATTACATCCTCGATTATGATGACCTTTTCGCCGTCGGTGAGCTGCTTGCCCACAAACAGTCCGCCCTCGCCGTGGTCCTTTGCCTCCTTGCGGTCGAAGCAGTAATTGAGATCTTTGCCGTGGTTGTTCCAAAGCGCCACCGCCGTGGTAACAGCAAGCGGTATGCCCTTATATGCGGGGCCGACGAGCGTTTCCCCCTCGATGTTGTTGCCCGCTATGCACTCGGCATAGTATTCGCCGAGGCGGGCGAGCTGCGCACCCGTTTTATAGTTGCCCGTATTTATGAAGTAGGGCGCCTTTCTGCCGCTCTTTAAGGTGAACTCGCCGAAAGTGAGCACGCCGTTTTCCACCATGAATTTAATGAAGCGCTGTTTGTAGTTAAGTTCCATGATTTCCTCCTCAGTTTAATTGCAGAGTATCGACTATTTCGTTTACGTCGGATATGCCGTGAGCCTCCAGCCACTCCTCCGTTTCGCGGACGATGCGGGGAATGGCGTAACTGTCGGTGAAATTGGCGGTACCCACCTGAACGGCGCGCGCGCCCGCCATCATGAACGCTATGGCGTCGCGGCCGCAGGTTATGCCACCCATGCCTATGACGGGTATGCTTACGGCATGCGCCGCCTCGAAGACCATTCTGAGCGCGATCGGCATTATGCCCGCGCCAGAGACGCCGCCCGTGTTGTTGGCGAGCACCGGCCTGCGCCTTTCGATATCTATCACCATGCCCGTGAGAGTGTTTATCAGCGATATGCAGTCCGCGCCGCCGCGCTGCGCCGCCTGCGCGTTTGCCGCAATGCTCTCCACATTGGGGGAGAGCTTGACTATGAGCGGCGTCTTTCTGAGCGCGCCCCTGCACAGCCTCGTGACCTCTTCGACGTTCTCCGGCTTTATGCCGAGAGCCATGCCGCCCGCGCGCACGTTGGGGCAGGAGATGTTCAGCTCTATCATGTCCACAAGCCCGTCGAGGCGGGTGCACATGCCCTCGTAATCTTCGAGCGTCCTGCCCGCAACGTTGGCAATTACGCGCGTCTTGCCGCTCAGCCATCCGAGGTCGTTCTTTATGAACTCCTCCACGCCCGGGTTCTGAAGCCCCACCGCGTTGAGGATAACGCTCTTGCCCTCGGCTATCCTCGGCACGGGATTGCCTTCGCGCCGTTCGGGGGTGAGCCCCTTGGTGCTTACCCCGCCCGCGGCGGAGATATCGTAGAGCTCGTCGTACTCCCTGCCGAAGCCGAAAGTGCCGCTTGCCGCTATCACGGGGTTATTGAATTTTACTCCGCATATTTCAACCGATAGTTTCATCTGAATCTTCCTTGACGTCTCCGCGCATGAGGGCGATCAGCCTGTCGTGGGCCGCCTCCACCCCCTTAACGCCGACGCATCTCAGTTTTACGCCGCTTTTGAGTATAATAGTGAGTATACCCGACCTGTACATCAGAAATTCCGAATTGCCCACACCGAAGCGCCTGTAATTAACGCTTGCAATTTCTTCGATCGGGAAAGTTACCCCTTTGAAAGTTATCTGCCGCCCGCGGCGGACGAGGATGTCGTCCGGCAGTCTGCCGTGGATAAAGAACACCCACACGGCATAGCCTGCGCTTATCGCAAGCAGCGCGAGCGCCAGAATAATGTAGAGCGCGGCAAACACGGCGGGGTAGTCTTCATCGCCCTGCATTTTAAGCACTTCGGCGACTATCAGGAACACCGCGCATAGGCTGCCGAGGACGAGCATAAAGATGCCCCAGCCCTTCATGCCTGCCTTGCGGGCGATCACTTCCGCATCTTCGTTCATCCGTTCTTTTCCGCCTGCTCCCGCTTTTTGTATCCGCCCGTGACCTCTGCGCAAAAGGCGGAGTAGCTGTCCTTGGGGTTGCTTACGCCGCGGCAGATCAGCTTGCTGCCGCTCTTGAGATAGACGTAAATGTCGCCGTAGGAATATTCGCCGCCGTTCTTCCTGTGCTCTTTGAGCTGACCTTCGGAGATCTGCGTGAGCGGAACCTTCTTGCCGTTGATTATGAAATTTTCGCCCTGTTTTACGATGAGCTCTTCGGGAGCGCCGAGCATGAGCGCGGCGGGTATGCCGTACCACAGCGCCATTCCGAGCGCCACGGCGCAGGCGAACACGCCCAGAGAGATATAGGAAGCGTCATCCGAGGTGGTCGTGAGCCATATAAGCACGGCAAGCGCGACTATGCCTATGCCCGCGAACACGAAATTCATTATCATGGCGCTCTTGTTGCGCACCGCGATGACCTTGCGCTCCATTACAGCTCCACCTCGTCAATGTCGAACACGGGCCCGTCCTTGCACACGCGCGCGTTATGGCCGTTGCTCTTTTTGCAGGCGCACACAAGGCAGGCGCCTATGCCGCAGCCCATCCGCTCTTCGAGCGAGACGAGACACTTTGTAGTTATGCCGTTATCTTTGAGAGCGGCTTTCAGGGCACGGAGCATCACGGGAGGACCGCAGGAGATAATGAGGTCGGGCGCGATCTCTTTGCCGTCGCGCAAAAACGCCTGCACGGCGTTGCCCTTGAAGCCGATACTGCCGTCGTCGGTGGCGACGGTGAGCCTGCCGCCGCTTTCGAACACGTCCGTGAGGCAGGCGTACTGCCGGCCGCGGAAACCTATGTAAGAGTAAAACTGCACCTTGCCCGCATGCTCTTCAACGACGGCGGCAAGCGGAAATATACCAACGCCGCCGCCGATCACGGCGACCTTTTCGGCATCGCCCAGATCGAAGCCGTTGCCGAGAGGAAGCAGGACGGAGAGCCTGTCGCCCGCCTTGGCCTGCGCGATCATGTGCGTGCCCTCGCCCTTGAGCTGATAGCACAGCGTTATATCGTCGCCCCTCACCGAGCACACGCCGAGCGGACGTTTGAGAGGGAACGAACCGTCGCCGACGGAGAGGTTGGCAAACTGCCCTCCCCTTATTCTGCCGACCGGTTCGGGCAGCGCGAGCGTTATCGCCCATATGCCCTCTGCTATCTGCCTGTTCTCTTTTACCGTTGCAAGAAGTTCTTTCATCTTTTATCCGTATATTCTTTTTATCTGCCCATTTTGCCGAGCGCCTTCGCGAGGTCTTCCCTCATGTCGATGCAGGCCGCGCGCGCGGCTTCGTAATAAGACATACCGCTGTAGCGGGGCTTTTTGTATGCGCAGATTATGCCGCGGGAATTGTTGACTATGCCGCCGAGGCCGCGCTCGTCGAAGCAACCCTTTATGGACTCCGCAGAACCGCCCTGCGCGCCGTAACCGGGGATGAGAAAGAACACGCCGGGAAGACGTTTGCGCAGCTGTGCGCCCTGTTCGGGATAGGTGGCGCCCACCACGGCGCCTATGTCGGAGTAGCCGTATTTGCCGATAAGATCCTTGCCCCACTCCGCCACGAGGTCACCCATGTGCTCGTACACCTTTTTGCCGTTCGCAAGCTCGAGGTCCTGGATCTCGCCGCTCGAAGGGTTGGAGGTCTTTACCAGCACGAACGCGCCCTTGCCGCTCGCCCTGCACTCGTCCGCAAACGGCTTTATGCCGTCGGTGCCGAGGTAGCCGTTTACCGTGAGCATGTCTGCCGGAAAGGCGTGAAGGGTGTTTTCGTTTATTTTAGTGCCGCCGAGGTAGGCTGTGGCGTAGCAGCCCGCGGTGGAGCCTATGTCGTTGCGCTTGCAGTCGGCGATTACTATCATCCCCCTGCCCATAGCGTAATTTATGGTGTAGTTGAACGCCTTGAGCCCCTCGTAGCCGTACATTTCGTAATAGGCTACCTGCACTTTGATGGCAGGCACGATGTCGCTTATCTTATCGACGATGTTCATGTTGAACTCGGTGATGGCCTCGGCCGCGCCCTCGAACGTGGCGATGTCCTCGCGCATGTCGTCGGGCAGATAATCGAAACTCGTGTCCAGCCCCACGCAGGTGGGATTCTGCATAGCTATTATCCTTTTGATCAGTCTGTCTATCATAATATTCCTCACACTGAATTTATTCTCTCTTTACAACTTATTACCGCCCGGCGGCGTACTTTATTTGGCCGTCGACTATCGTATAGACTATCCTGCCGTAAACTTCCGTACCCGTGAACGGCGTGTTCTTGCCCTTGGAGATGAATTTTTCGCCGTCGATCACATACTTGGCCGCAAGGTCGGCTATCGTTATGTCGGCAACGGCGCCCTCCTTTATTTCGCCGCCCCCTATGCCCAGTATGCGGGCGGGCGCGGCGCTCATTCTTTCGGCGAGCTGCGGAAGGTCCATTTCGCCCTCCTTGACCAGCTTGGTATAGGAGAGGGAAAAGCTCGTCTCTATCCCGCTGATGCCGAACGCCGCAAGCGGGTATTCCACCTGCTTGTCCTTTTTGCTGTGCGGGGCGTGGTCGGTGACTATGCAGTCGAGCGTGCCGTCCGAAAGGGCGGCTGCGACAGCCTGCCTGTCGCGTTCCTCCCTTATGGGGGGATTTACCTTGGTGTCGGTATCGAAGCCGCGCACAACGTCGTCGGTCAGCCAGAAGTAGTGCGGGCAGCTCTCCGCCGTGACCTTTACGCCGCGCGCCTTGGCGCTGCGTATCAGCTCTATACCGCTGTAAGTTGAGACGTGACAGATGTGCACGGGGATTCCAAGGCTCTCGGAGAGAGCTATCTCGCGGGCGATCATAATGTCCTCGGCCGCGCGTATGCTGCCCTTGAGCCCTGTTATGGTGGAGCTGAGCCCCTCGTTCACCACGCCGCCGTCGACGAGGTTCTCGTCCTCGCAGTGAGCGAGACATTTAAGCCCGAACCCGTCGGCGTATTCCATGGCGAGGCGCATTATCTTTGAGTCCATCACCGACCTGCCGTCGTCGCTTATCGCCACGGCGCCCGCGGCCGCCATCTTGCCTATCTCGGCGAGCTCTTCGCCCTTTTCGCCCTTGGTGATGCTGCCTATCGGGCGCACCTTGCAAAGGTTGACCTCTTTCGCGCGGCTTAAAATGTAAGTCACCACCACCGCATTGTCGCAGACGGGGTTGGTGTTGGGCATGCAGCACACCTGGGTGAAGCCGCCCGCTACCGCGGCGCGGCTGCCGCTTTCGATGTCCTCCTTGCCCTCGAACCCCGGTTCGCGGAGATGAACGTGCATGTCTATCAGTCCGGGGAATACATGCAGCCCCTCGGCATCTATCGCTTTTTCGGCGTCGAGACCTTCGCCGACGGCGGCTATTCTGCCGTCCTCGACAAGTATGTCGCAATTTCTTACCCCGTCTTTGAATACGACCGAGCCGTTCTTTATAACATATCTCATAAATTCTTCTCCCTGTATTCCCTGAGCAGCGAGAGCACCGCCATGCGCGTGACAAGGCCGTTTGTCACCTGCTCCTCTATCACGCTGCGATCGCCGTCTATCAGCGAAGGCGTAAGCTCTATGCCCCTGTTGACGGGGCCGGGATGCATGATTATCGCGTCCTTGTCGGCAAGCGAGAGAATGTCGTCCTTTACGCCGTAGAACCTGCTGTATTCCGAAAGAGAGGGAAACAGCCCTCCCTTCTGCCTTTCGAGCTGGATCCTGAGCCCCATTACGCAGTGCGCACCCGCCACAGCCTCCTCCATAGAATTGCAGACGTGCGCGCCCAGCTCGTCTATTCCCATGGGCATGAGCGTGCGCGGGGCATACATGTACACTTCCGCGCCCAGTTTTTTAAGGCCGAAGAGGTTGGACTTTGCGACGCGGCTGTGCTTGATGTCGCCGAGAATAGCCACCTTCAGCCCCTCTATCTTCCCGAATTTTTCGCGCATGGTGAACATGTCCAGAAGCGCCTGAGTGGGATGCTCGTTCATGCCGTCGCCCGCATTTATCACCGACGCGGACACATTTCGGGCAAGCAGAGCGGGCGCTCCCGCGAGCGGATGGCGTATGGCGATGAAATCTATCTTCATAGCGTCGAGTGTTCTGCCCGTGTCGATGAGCGTTTCGCCCTTCTGCACCGAGCTTGACGCCGAGGCGATGTTGACTTCGTGCGCGCCCAGATATTTGCCCGCCAACTCGAACGACGTGCGAGTGCGCGTGCTGTTTTCATAGAACAAAGTAACGAGCGCCGTGCCCGCCAGCGTTTTTTCGCTCTTTCTCCCCTTTGCAAGCAGCGCCTTCATCTCCGCCGCACGGTCGAGGATCTCAACGATTTCTTCAGCCGAGGCGTCGTAAAGCCCCGTCAGGTCCTTAGATCTTAGCATAACTTCCTCTCGTAATTCCATTTATAACGGCCCGCACACAAAAAAAGCGTCTGAAACACGCCCGAAAACAGAAACTCCGGGCGAACGTCCATCCGCCTTGATCGCAATGCATATTACGTTTTGCCCCGCGGGCGAATGCCCGCCGCGCCTGCAAACAACGCCGCCATATCCATCTCTTGAAAGCGCCGCGCCGGACAGCGCGTGCTGCGACGCGCGGCGACACATTTAGTCGACTGAAATTATAACATAACGCGCCGCCAAAGTAAAGCAAATTATAAAATTTGGCGACTTAATTTTATCAAAGTATTTTCTGCAGCTTAAAGCCGACTTTATCGCACGAAGTGAGCACGTACTCCACACCGTTGCGCTTGCTGCGGAAGGGGAAATAGGCATCGCCGTGCAAGTGGCCGAACACCGCGAAGTCCACGCCGTTGCCTTCGAAAAGTTCCGTGAACAGCGTGTCGGAGTTCTTTAAGCTGTAAGGCGGATAGTGGATCATGGCTATCAGCCTGTCGCCCTCCCGCCTCAGCTTTTCCGCACTCTGAAAACACAGCTTGAAACGCTCGGCTTCGCGCAGATACAGCCTTTCGTCGCGTTCGGTAAAATCGGGGCTTCCCGGACACGTCCAGCCACGCGAACCGCAGATGACGACGCCTTCGAACCTTATGCCGTCGTTCTGAAGAAAATAAAACGTCCCGTCGGGCGCGCGGTCGCGGAGCTTGGTAATGCCGTTCCACCAGTAGTCGTGGTTGCCCCTTATAAAGACTTTCCTGCCCCTGAGCGGTTTAAGCCTTTCAAGGTCGTACAGTCCCTCTTCAAGGGAGATCCCCCAGCTGATGTCGCCGCAGACGAGCACCACGTCGTCGTCCTTCACCTTTTCGTTCCAGTCGGCGCATATCTTTTCGAAATGACCCTCCCATCCGCTGCCGAAGATATCCATCGGCTTGGGATTCATACCCGAAAGGTGAAGGTCGCTTATGGCATATACGTTCATATAAAAATAATACCACAAATTAAGCGCAAATCAAAGTACTTTCGCAAAAAAAGACACAATTTTTTAGCAGAATATAAATTTGTATGCTATATTATATCACACATAGTACTATTAAACCCATAAAATATTGGCGTTTTAAGGCCTTTTTTTGATATATACGGCAAATTTTTGATTATTATTGTAATTTTTGGATTAAAGAGGAAAATTCATGTTATTATATAAACAGCAATAATTTAAGAGGCATTACTATGGATGAAAAAATTACACTCCTGCTTGTGGAGGACGACCCGCTCGCCTGTGGCAAAATGGCAGCGGCGCTAACTTCTGCCGCAAACAACTTTGCCATTGTGGGAGTGACAAACAGCTCTACGCGGGCAATGCAGTGCATACGGGAATTTTCTCCCGACGTCGTTGTTTTAGGCATAAGAGCCGGCGAGAGGAGTGACGGACTGAACTTCCTTAATGAACTGAAAGGCGCAGACCTGCCCCTCCCTTACATACTTGTCATTGCAGACAGCAGGGACGAAAACGCGTACAGGCTTGCGCGCCAATCGGGCGCAGACTTTATAATGAACAGCGACGCGGAAGATTTTTCCGCACAGAGCGTTGCGGAATTCCTTAAAGTGGCACGCGCGGTGATCTGTGCACGAAGGTCTGCCGACGCGAAAGAGGGACACGCATCCGCGGAAGAGATAGAAGAAAAGCGGATACAGCGACGCATATCTTCCGAGCTGGACAAGCTGGGAATAAGCTCCAAGTGCATAGGGTACAGGTATCTTATCGAGGCGATAGGCATAATAATGGATCAGCCCGTCCAGCATGTATGCAGAATGATAGGCATGCAGCACGGCAAAACGGAAAACAGCGTGGAGCGCGCGATGCAGAACGCCATCAACCGCGCATGGACAAGCACAGACAGCGAAGAGCTTGCCGCAAACTATACCGCCAGGATCAAGTCGTCGAAGGGCATACCCACCATAACGGAATTCATATACCACTACGCACACAAGCTCAACAACGAATTTTAACGGCTTAAAACAAAACCAAGCGGCGCGC
>DVIK01000044.1 GCA_018711385.1 Candidatus Coproplasma avistercoris | reverse complement strand
GGCACGGGCAAGACCATGCTTGCGCGCTGCCTGCCCACCATAATGCCCGACATGACGTTCGAAGAGGCACTGGAAGTCACCAAGATACATTCCGTCGCGGGAGAACTCTCGGAGGAGGGAATAGTCACGCTGCGCCCCTTCCGCACTCCCCACCACACCGCAACCACCGTGTCGCTGTGCGGCGGCGGCAACAACCGCGTGCGCCCGGGCGAAATTTCCAAGGCGCACAACGGCGTGCTCTTTTTAGACGAGCTGCCCGAATATACCCGCTCCGCGCTCGAGGCGCTGCGCCAGCCGCTGGAAGACAGGCAGATAACCGTCACCCGCGCGGGCGGCACCGCCACGTTCCCCGCCGACTTCATGCTGTGCGCAAGCATGAACCCCTGTCCGTGCGGCAACTACGGCTCGGCGGAACTCACCTGCACATGCACGCCCGCGCAGATAAAGAAGTACCGCGCCAAGATATCCGGCCCGCTTCTGGACAGGATAGACCTGCAGGTGGAGGTCGACTCGGTAAAGTACGACGACCTCATCTCGGAGGGCGTCGAGGAGACGAGCGCCGCCGTAAAGGCGCGCGTCGAGGCGGCGAGGGCCGTCCAGCGCGAACGGTTCAAGGACGAAGGCGTGCGCAACAACGCCAACATGGGCGAGCGGCAGATAAAAAAGTATTGCCGCCTCGACGCCGAATGCGAGAGGACGCTGCGCGAGGCGTTCGAACGGCTGCACCTCTCGGCGCGCGCCCGCACGAGGATAATAAAGGTCGCCCGCACGATAGCCGACCTCGATTACTCCTCCGAAATACGAAAAAAACACATACTCGAGGCGGCGTCATACCGCAGCTTCGACGGCGACGCACTATGACGGGATACGACGAAAACGAGCTTGACGCCATAACGCTGGACAGCTTTACAGAGCTCACTTATAAGGCAAAGCTGCAGGTAACGGACAACTTCAGGTACAGCTCGCCGCGCAAAAAACACGAAGAATTCCTGATTAAAACGCTGGGCGCGGGCGTATATAATAAAATAAGGGAGCGTTTTTTCTCGCGGGAGTACCGCGCAGGCATCTTAAACGGCCTTGAACGGCGGAAGATCCGCTGCGTGACTTACTTCTCTGAGGACTACCCCGAAAGTTTAAGGACAATACCGGTGCCTCCGCTCGTGCTCTACTGCAAGGGCGACCTGTCGCTTCTGAAAGAGCGCAGGTTCGCCGTAGTCGGTTCGCGGCGCACAACGGCGCCCGTGCTGAAGATGTGTTCGGCCATGGCGGAGCAGCTCGCAAGTAAGTTTGCCGTCGTCACGGGCACGGCAGAGGGAGCGGACAGTGCCGCGGCGCGTGGCGCGCTGGCGGGCGGCAAGCTCATCTTCGTAGCCGCGCAGGGGCTCGACCACGTCTATCCCGCGGGCAACGCAAAACTCTACAGGCAGGCGGAGGAGCGCGGGCTGGTGATAAGCGAACAGCTGCCCGGCACCGCGGCAAAGACATACCTCTTCCCCGTGCGCAACAGGCTTATAGCCGCGCTGGCGGAGGGCGTTCTGGTCGTCTCCGCGGGCGAAAAGAGCGGCGCGGCGATCACCGCCGAATACGCGTTCCGCTACGGCAGGGATGTGTTCAGCCTGCCCTATTCTCCCGGCATACCGTCGGGAGTCGGGTGCAACAGGCTCATCAAAAAAGGCGCCTACCTTGCGGAAAATATACTTGACATATTTGCGGCGTATGGTTTAGACTGTACTGAGCGGGAGCAGAAGGAACTGTCCCCGCGCGAACAGGCAATTTTAGGCGTGCTGCGCGAAAGCGGAACGGCGCACGTGGCGGCAATAGCTTCCGCGGTGGGCTGTCCCTCTTACGAATTGCTCGCCGAACTTTCCTCGCTGGAGGTAAAGGGCATGATAGTCCGCCTCGGCGGCAACAGATACGGCCTGTGCGCCATGTAAAGGCGCCCATCACACAACCGCCGCGGGTGCGGCAAAGGCAATGAAATATGGATCTTATAATAGTCGAATCGCCCTCCAAGGCAAAAACCATTTCCAAATATCTCAAAGGCAAATATAAAGTCGACGCGTCCGGCGGGCACATACGCGACCTCCCGGAGCGCACCTTAGGCGTAAAAATAACCGACAATTTCGAACCTCGCTATGAGGAATCTCCCGGCAAAAAAGAGATAATAGCCCGTCTTACGGCCGAAGCGAAGAAGGCCGGCAAAGTCTATCTCGCGACCGACCCCGACCGCGAGGGCGAGGCGATAAGCTGGCATCTTCAAACGGTGCTCGGGCTCGATCCCGACGGCGAAAACAGGATAGAGTTCAACGAAATTTCCCCCAAGGCGGTGCAGAACGCCCTTCAGCATCCCCGCAAGATAAATTATAACCTCGTCGACGCCCAGCAGGCGCGCAGGGTGCTGGACAGGCTGGTGGGCTATAAACTTTCGCCCCTTCTGAACAACAGGATACAGAACGGCCTTTCGGCTGGCAGGGTGCAGTCGGTGGCTTTAAGGCTTATAGTCGACAGAGAGCGCGAGATAAAGGCGTTCGTGCCCGAAGAGTACTGGAACCTCGTCGCTCTTTTGCAGGACACCGAGAGCAAATACGCCCCGTTCAGGGCGGTGTGCCAGCTCAAAAAGAGCGGCAGAAGCATAGGCAAGGAGGCCGCCGACGAGGCCGAAGCCAGGGTAAAGGGCGCGCCCTTCACCGTCACCAAGGTAAAGAGCGGCGTAACAAAACAGCATGCGCCCGCACCCTTCACCACCTCGTCGCTGCAGCAGGACGCCTCCAACAAATACGGCATGTCCTCGCCAGAGACCATGCTCGTGGCGCAGCACCTCTACGAAGGCATGGACGTGGGCGGCGACCACATCGCGCTCATAACCTATATAAGAACGGACTCGGTGCGCGTGTCGGAGGAGGCGCAGGCGGGCGCCATAGAGTTCATAAAGCAGACTTACGGCGAAAAGTATGCGCCCGCAAAGCCCAACCGCTACGCCGCCAAAAAGGGTGCGCAGGACGCGCACGAGGCCATCCGCCCCATCAACCTTTCGGTGACGCCCGAAAGCGTAAAGAAGCTGCTGGACAAAAAACACTACAACATATATAAGCTGGTCTACGACAGATTCATTGCCTCGCAGATGACCGAGGCGCAATACAATACAATGCAGATAGAGGCCGAAAGCGCCGGCTACACTTTCAAGGCGAGCGGCAAGTCGCTGCTGTTTGCGGGATATACCGCGGCCTATCAGGATGCGTCCAGGGAAAAGGACGAGGACGAAGAGGCAAAGCTGCTGCCCCCGCTCAAGGAGGGCGACGCCCTTATATTGCGCGATTTTTCCAAGGAGCAGAAGTTCACCCGTCCGCCGCTGCGCTACACCGATGCCTCGCTCGTAAAGGCTATGGAGGAAAAGGGCATAGGCAGGCCCTCGACCTACGCAAGCATAATTTCCGTGCTCACGCGCAGGCACTATGTGGAAAAGGACGGCAAGTATATGGTGCCCACCGAGGTGGCGTATAAGATAACCGACATGCTTTGCCACTACTTCACCGACATAATGGACGTGGGCTTCACAGCCCACATGGAGGACGACCTCGACAAGATAGAGGAGGGCGGCACAGACTGGCACAAGATAATCGCCGACTTTTACCCCGGTTTTGCCGAAAAGCTGAAGACGGCCTCGACCGACGGCGACGAGCTTACCGACATCAAGTGCGAAAAGTGCGGCCATCCCATGATAAGGCGCACGGGCAAATACGGCAAGTATCTCGCCTGCTCCAACTATCCCGCCTGCTCCAACATCATCTCTGAATCCGAACAGGAGGTCTCCAGCGTGCGCTGCCCCAAGTGCGGCGCCAACATGGTGGTAAAGAGCGGCAAGTACGGCAAGTTCCTCGCCTGCCCCAATTATCCCGAATGTTCGTCAATATTGCCCATCGATGCCAAGATATCCGAAGAAAAGTGCAGGGAGTGCGGCGGCGAGATGCTAATCAAAAAGGGCAAATACGGGCAGTATCTCGAATGCGTAAAGTGCGGTTCAAAGCGCCCTATCGGCGGCGAACAGCCCGCAGAATCCGGCAAAAACGAGGGCAAGTGCCCCGAATGCGGCAGGCCTATGCGCAGGATGCGCTCTAAAAAGGGCAAGATATATTACGGCTGCACGGGCTATCCCGAGTGCAAATTTTTAAGCTGGGACGTGCCCACGGGCGAAAAGTGCCCCAAGTGCGGCAAGGGTTACCTCGTCAAAAAGGGCGGCAACATAAAGTGTTCCGAAAAGTCGTGCGACTACTCTGTTCCCGCCCCCGAAGAGAGCGCCGAAGGCGATGGAAAGGATTAAGGTCGTCGGCGCCGGGCTCGCCGGGTGCGAGGCGGCGTGGCGGCTCGCGGAGGAAGGATTTTCGGTCGAGCTTGCCGACATAAAGCCGCGTTCGTTCACCCCCGCGCACTCCAACGCCGATTTTGCCGAGCTCGTGTGCTCCAATTCGCTCAAAAGCAACGACGTATTCGGTAACGCGTGCGGGCTTTTGAAAGAGGAGATGCGCATACTCGGTTCGCTCACCATGCAGGCCGCCGGAGTTTCGGCGGTGCCCGCGGGCGGCGCGCTCGCCGTCGACCGGGGTAAGTTTGCGCGCTTTATAACAGAAAAAATAAGATCGCACGGCAACATAACTGCAGTGTGCGCGGAGGCGGAGGAGGTCCCCGAGGCTCCGTGCATAATAGCCACCGGCCCGCTCACGGCGGGCGCTCTGGCACAGGATATAGAAAGGGTAACGGGCTCAGCCCTCCATTTTTACGACGCTTCGGCACCCATAGTTGCGGCGGAGAGCATAGATATGTCGCGCGCGTTTGCGGGCGGCAGGTACGGCAAGGGCGGCGACGACTACATAAACTGCCCCATGACAAAGGAGGAATACGCCGCGTTCTATGCGGCGCTCATCTCGGCTGAGCGCGCCGATCTTCACTCATTTGAAAAGCGGGAGATATTCGAAGGCTGCATGCCGCTCGAGGTTATGGCGGCCCGCGGCGAAGACACGCTGCGCTTCGGTCCGTTCAAGCCCGTCGGCCTGCGCGACGGCGAGGGACGCTCGTACTACGCGGTGCTGCAGCTGCGCAAGGAGAACGTGCAGGGCAGCGCCTACAACCTCGTAGGCTGCCAGACCAATCTTAAATTCGGCGAACAGAAGAGGGTGTTTTCACTCGTGCCCGCGCTGAAAAACGCGGAGTTTCTGCGCTACGGGGTAATGCATCGCAACACTTACATAAATTCGCCCGCCTGCTTAAACGCCGACTTTTCGCTGAAAAGCGCGCCCGGGGTGTTCTTTGCGGGGCAGATAACGGGCGTGGAGGGGTATGTGGAGAGCGCCGCAAGCGGTATTCTCGCTGCCATACACCTATCGCGCAGTCTGCGCGGTAAACCGCGCATATTGCCGCCCGCATTTACCGTATGCGGCGCGCTTTCGCGCTATATAGCGGAGGCAAACACGGATTTTCAGCCGATGAACGCCAACTACGGGCTGCTCGGCGCCGCGGGTACAGGCATACGCGACAAAAAGGAGCGTTACAGGTATCTTTCGGAGCGGGCGTTAAAATACATAAGGGAGTATAATAAGGACATATGTCAGTAGAATTTCATGCCACAACCATATGCGCCGTAAAAAGGGACGGCGTAACGGCGATCGCCGGCGACGGTCAGGTCACCATGGGCGAAAGCGTAATCTTCAAAAACAGCGCCACAAAGGTGCGCAGGATATTCGGCGGCAAGGTGGTGCTCGGCTTTGCAGGCTCGGTCTCCGACGCATTTTCGCTCAGCGAAAAGTTCGAGGGCATGCTCAACAAGTTTTCGGGCAACCTCATGCGGTCGGCGGTGGAGCTCGCCGAACTCTGGCGCTCTGACAAGCTGCCCCGCAAGCTCGAGGCGCTCATGATAGTCGCCGACAAGGACACAATGCTCATCGTATCCGGCACCGGCGAGGTGATAGAGCCCGACGGCGGGGTGTGCGCCATAGGCAGCGGCGGCAACTATGCGCTTGCGGCGGCGCGCGCCCTCATTCAGAACACCGGCTATTCCGCCGAGGAGATCGCCACCAAGGCGCTCAAGATAGCCAGCGAGATATGCGTGTATACCAACGACAACATCAAGTGCGAAACGGTATAAAAATTCCGCATGACCGCCGCAATACTGTGTTGCGGCAACCTTCGGTCATTTACGTCAAAGTAAACTCCCTCGGGTCTTCCCCGTGCGCCTTGTCTTGCCCGGTTCTTTGAAGTTTTCGCGGAATAGCGCATGACAGCCGAACCCTGTCGGGGCATTATCGGTTTATATGCCCGTGTGTACCATAGAGGCGCACATATGCCGCAGATAACGGTATTTTTCAGTATAAAAGAGGTGTAAAATGGATCTGTCGCCCAAACAGATAGTCAACGAACTCAATAAGTATATAATCGGCCAGGAAGAGGCCAAAAAGGCGGTGGCTATTGCGCTGCGCAACCGTTACAGGCGCAGCAGGCTCTCGCCCGAGCTGATGGACGAGATCACGCCCAAGAACATAATCATGAAGGGCCCCACGGGCGTCGGAAAGACGGAGATAGCCCGCAGGCTGGCAAAGCTTGTAAAGGCGCCGTTCATCAAGGTCGAGGCGACCAAATATACCGAAGTGGGCTACGTGGGCAGAGACGTCGAGTCGATGGTGCGCGACCTTGCCGAGTGCGCCATAAGGCTGGTGCGCGAGGAAAAGACTGCCGAGGTGGAGTACCGCGCCCGCGCCACTGCCGAGCGCAGGATAGCCAAGGTTCTCGCCGAAAACAACAAGCAGGACCGCGGCGAACTTTCCAAGGATGTGTTCGAACAGAACTTTGTCGACGGTATACACGAGGGCAAGTACGATCACGCCGTGATAGAGATAGACGTAGCCGACCGCCCCAAGGCGCTCGAACTTTCGGCGGGCAGCGGCGCGCCCATAGACCTCGGCTCCATCTTCGGCGAAATGGGCATACCCGGCAGGCGCAAAAAGCGCAAGCTCACGGTGAAAGAGGCGGTGAACATCATCATGGCGGAGGAGGCGGATAAGCTGATAGATAACGACGCCGTGAACGCCGAAGCCATCCGCCGCGCCGAAAACGACGGAATAATATTCATCGACGAGATAGATAAGATAGCGGGCAAGGGCAACTCCTCGGGCGCGGACGTCTCGCGCGAGGGCGTGCAGAGGGATATCCTGCCCATAGTTGAGGGCTGCACGGTGATGACCAAATACGGCCCCGTAAAGACGGACTATATCCTGTTCATCGCGGCGGGCGCCTTCCACGTCTCGCGCGTGGAGGATCTCATTCCCGAACTTCAGGGCAGGTTCCCCATTCAGGTGGAGCTTTCCTCGCTCACCAAGAAAGACTTCATCGATATCCTCACTCAGCCCGAAAACGCAATAACCAGGCAGTATTCGGTGCTGCTTGCCGTGGACAACATCGACCTCAAATTTACCCCCGATGCCATAGAAAAGATCGCCGAGATCGCCGAGGAGATAAATTCCACTTCCGAAGATATCGGCGCGCGCCGCCTTCACACCGTAATGGAGTACCTGCTGGAAGATATCTCGTTCAACGCGGGCGGCGGCGATTACCCCGTGATCCCCGTAGAGATAAACAGCAAGTACGTAGAGGAGCACCTGGAAAAGCTGAGCAAGAACCGCGACCTCAAAAAGTACGTGCTGTAAACGTCCGCAAGAGCAACAAATCATTAAAAAGAAAAAATCCGTTGCCGCGGCCTGCGCTTGCAGAGCTCGGCGAGAGGGCATCTATATGATAAACATACCCAAAGGCACAAAGGACGTCCTTCCGCAGGACGCCTACAAATGGCACTACCTCGAAGACACCGCGCGCGAGGTGGCGCGGCTGTATAACATAAGGGAGATCCGCACGCCCGTGTTCGAGCACACCGAGCTGTTCCTGCGCGGCGTGGGCGACACCACCGACATCGTAAACAAGGAGATGTACACCTTTAAGGACAAGGGCGACCGCTCCATCACCTTAAAGCCGGAGGGCACCGCGGGCGCGGCGCGCTCGTTCATTGAAAACGGCATGGCGGCGGGGCTGCTGCCCGTAAAGATGTACTACATCATCCCCGCGTTCCGCTACGAGCGCCCCCAGGCGGGCAGGCTGCGCGAATTTCATCAGTTCGGCATAGAGGTGTACGGCGCCGCGGGCGCCGACGCCGATGCCGAGGTCATCTCGTGCGCCGCGCTGTTCTTGGACAGGCTGGGCATAAAGGGCGTAAAGCTCAACATAAACTCCATAGGCTGCAAGAGCTGCCGCGCAGACTACAACGCGGCGCTCAAAAATTACCTCCGCCCGCGCCTCGGCGAGATGTGCGCTACCTGCCGCGAGCGGTTCGAAAAGAATCCCCTGCGCATACTCGACTGCAAGGAGGAGGGCTGCAAGGCGGTCACCCGCGGCGCGCCCCGCATACTCGACTACCTGTGCGGCGACTGCGCGGCGCACTTCGGAAAGGTGAAGGAGCTGCTCACCGAAAGCGGGCTGGAATATACCGTCGATCCCGACATAGTGCGCGGGCTGGACTACTACACCAAGACGGTGTTCGAATTCGTATCCGACAACATCGGCGCGCAGGGCACCGTGTGCGGCGGCGGCAGGTACGACGGGCTGATAGAGGAGCTGGGCGGCAACCCCACCCCCGCGGTGGGCTTCGCAGTCGGGCTGGAGCGGCTGCTGCTGCTCATGGAAAACAGCGGCGTCCCCTTCCCCGCGGACGAAGGGCCGGAGGTGTTCATCGCGGGCATGGACGAAAGGAGCCGCGCGGCGGCGTTCGGTCTGGTCGGCAGGCTGCGTAAAAGCGGAGTCTCCGCCGAGTGCGACCACATGGGCAAGTCGGTAAAGGCGCAGTTCAAGTATGCCGACAAGATAGGCGCGAAGTATGTGATAGCGCTGGGCAGCAACGAGCTTGAATGCGGCGAGTGCAACATAAAGTGCATGGCCGACGGCAGCACGCGCGCCGTTAAGCTGTGCGACGTGTGCGAATGCTTCAAAAGTTAAAAGAGCGGCATATATGCCGCAACCAATAAAAAATAAAGGATAAGGAAGGTGTTTTTATGAAACAGCTGACACAGCAGCAGTTCAATGAACTTATCGCGGGCGGCAAGCCCGTGGTGTGCGATTTCTTTGCCACGTGGTGCGGCCCCTGCAAGATGCTCGCGCCCGTGCTCGAAGAGGTCTCGGCAGGCTACGCCGACAGGGCGGAGTTCGTAAAGGTGGATGTGGACGAGGCGCCCGAGCTTTCCGTAAAGTACGGCATAATGAGCATACCCTTCGTGGCGGTGTTCAAAAACGGCGAGATGGCTGCAAAGTCGATAGGCTTCATGCCCAAGGCGGAAGTGAAGCAGTTTCTCGACGAAAATCTTTGAGCTATCTTCATGCCCGCAGCGTGCCGCTGCGGGCATGAGAGCTATATGAGGGGATATATATGGACAGAAAAAATTTAATTAAGATCGCGGCGGCGGTGTGCGCGGCTATAGCGCTCCTGCTGCTTGCCGTAAGCTGGCTCTCCTTCGCGTTCGAATACGCGCAGCGCGGCTACATAGTCGATTCCGCCGGCTCGCGCATCGGGGAGGAGCAGGCCAACTTCGTTTGCAACGGCTACATATCGCTGATACTGCTCTGCCTGCCCGTATTTGCGGGAACGCTCGCCTGCGTGCTCGTGCGGGGCGGCAGGCTGACCGATACCGTCGTGGCGGCGGTCACGCTGTTTGCCTGCCTCGCGCTGTTTGCGCTCGCCGCGGGGCTTGCCGGGCATGTGCCCACATATGCATACATCGACGAGGACGAAGTGAGTGATTCGTTCATGCTCGTGGCTACGGTGTTCCAGTCGGAACTCATTCCCGTAATGGCGTATTCGCTCGTGCTTGCAGGCGTTTCGGGCGTTCGGCTGTGCGGCGCCCTGCGCAGCGAAGAGGGCAGACCCGCCCTGCGCGGAGAGGAGGCGGCGCAATGAAAAAGTTGTTTGCGGCGCTTGCCGCCCTGCTCGCCATGCTCTTCACCCTGCCCGCCTGTGCGTCGGTGCCCGTTCCCGAGATGAGCGGCAGGCTGAGGGTGAAGCCGAATGAGAACGGTCGCCGGCGCTATCTGTATTTTGATTTCGAGATCACGTTCTCGGGCTCCTTCGACGACATCTACAGCATCGAATATACATATACCGTGGTGGAGACAGCTACCGGCGATGAGGTTTCTTCTGTTGACAGAATGCTCTATGAGGACGCCTTTACCGAAGAGGACGGGGTGTATGTCTATGAGGATTCTCACGCAGTGCTGACCGACTACGACAATGTGATCTCTGCAAGCGATTACAATGCCTATTGGACGGTGAACTATGTCGATAAGGCGCAAACCAGCGTGTGGCTGCCCGCGGTGTTCGGCACGCTCGGCTGCGCCTGCCTTGTGGCGATAGCCGTGTTTGCCGTTCCTGCGGCAATAAAGCGGAAAAAGTAAAATTGTAAAAGCGGGGGCGCGCGGCAAAGCCGTGCGCCTTTATGTTAAAAATCGTCCTCAATCTGTTGAAAAATGCAAAATAATGTGCTAAACTAATTATATAAAAAACACACAGGAAGTGCAGTTATGATCGATATATCTCTCATCGAAAAGACCGACCCCGAAGTTGCCGAAGCGCTCAGGCTGGAACTTGCGCGCCAGCAGGGCAACATCGAGCTGATCGCAAGTGAAAACTTCGTTTCCCCCGCGGTGATGGCTGCGGCGGGCAGTCACCTCACCAACAAGTATGCCGAAGGCTACCCCGGACACCGCTATTACGGCGGTTGCCAGTTTGTGGACATTGCCGAAAATCTTGCTCGCGACAGGCTTAAAGAGATATTCGGCTGCGAATACTGCAACGTACAGCCCCACAGCGGCGCGCAGGCAAACATGGCCGTATTCTTTGCCATGCTTCAACCCGGCGACACGGTTATGGGCATGAACCTTGCTCACGGCGGACACCTTTCCCACGGCTCGCCCGTAAACATCTCGGGTAAGTATTTCCACATCGTGCCCTACGGCGTAAGGGAGGACGACCAGCGCATCGACTACGACGAGATGGAGCGCATCGCCCTTGAATGCAAGCCCAAGATGATAGTTTCGGGCGCCAGCGCCTATCCCCGCATAATCGATTTCAACCGTATCCGTGAGATCTGCGACAAGGTGGGCGCATACATGATGGTGGATATCGCGCACATAGCCGGTCTCGTTGCGGCAGGACTTCACCCCTCGCCCGTGCCCGTTGCGGACTTCGTTACGTCCACCACGCACAAGACGCTGCGCGGCCCCCGCGGCGGCGTTATAATGTGCAAGGAACAGTTCGGCAAGGCGATAGATAAGGCGGTGTTCCCCGGCATACAGGGCGGCCCGCTCATGCACATAATCGCCGCAAAGGCCGTGGCATTCAAGGAGGCGCTCACCCCCGAGTTCAAGGCCTACCAGCAGCAGATAGTAAAGAATGCCGCGGCAATGGCCGACGAGTTTTCCAAGCTGGGCGTAAAGATGGTTTCGGGCGGTACAGACAATCACCTGATACTGCTCAACCTCACAGAAAAGGGCATGGCGGGCAAGGAGCTGGAAAAGATGCTCGACGAGGTGCATATCACCGTAAACAAGAACGCCATCCCCTTCGACACGCAGAAGCCCTTCGTAACTTCGGGCATCCGCCTCGGCACGCCCGCGATGACTTCGCGCGGGATGAAGGAGGAGCAGGCCCGCACGATAGCCCGCCTCATAGCAAAGGTGATCGACGAAAAGGAGCCTGCCTTCGAAGAGGTAAAGGCGGAGGTGGCAAAACTCTGCAAGGCATTCCCTCTCTACGAAAACGACATAATGTAAAGAGATATCCAAACGCCGCGGCGCAAACTGTTGCGCCGCGGCGTTTCATGCAGCAGCCCGGCGCGGCTTTCAGTCTGCGCCGGGCGCTCTGTTTTGTTTCAGTATACCGCCGGTGCCATGGCAAACGCGGCACACGTGGCAACGCCTGCGATTATGCCGACCAGCAGTCCGAGCACTACCTCTACGACCACGCCTA
>DVIK01000043.1 GCA_018711385.1 Candidatus Coproplasma avistercoris | reverse complement strand
CATGTCGCTCATGACGTCGCCGTCGTAGTTCTTGCACGCCCAGAGCACGCCGCCCTCGCTGCGCACGATGCGCGCCACTATGTCGTCTATGAGCGTATACATGAAGTATATGCCCGCCTCTTCGAATTTTTGCTTATAGTCGCGCTCGTAAATTTCGTTGAAGATGTCCTTGAAGCGGTGGTCGTACGTCTTGGAGATGGTGTCCTTTGCGCCGAACCACAGCGGCAGCCTGTTTTCCAGCGCGTAGTTGAAGCAGCTGACCGCAAAACTCGTTATAGAGCTGTCGAGGTTGTGCACTCCCTGCACTATTCCGTCGCCGCCGAACTGCTTTATAAGGCGGCGCGAACGCTCGTTGCCGTCTTTGCCGCAGATGACGAGGTATGCGCTGTCGCCCGCGGAGACACGCGTCTCCACCGAGTTGTAGATGTCGCCGTAGGCATGTCTGGCGAGCACTATAGGCTTTTTCCAGCCGGGGACGTACGGAGTTATACCCTTTACGATTATGGGCGCGCGAAACACGGTGCCGTCCAGAATGCGCCTTATGGTGCCGTTGGGGCTCTTCCACATCTCTTTGAGTTTGTATTCCTCAACGCGCTGGGCGTTGGGGGTGATGGTTGCGCACTTTACGGCAACGCCGTACTTTTTGGCGGCGAGAGCCGCCTCCTCCGTTACCTTGTCGTCAGTCTTGTCGCGCTCGGGCAGACCGAGGTCGTAGTACTCCGTCTTCAGATCGACGTACGGCTCTATGAGTATCTCCTTTATCCACTTCCAGAGCACGCGGGTCATCTCGTCGCCGTCCATCTCCACGAGCGGCGTCTTCATAACTATCCTGCCGGCCATACAGCCACCTCCTGCAAACAGATTATATATTCGATTATATAATCGCGGCGGCAGTTTGTCAAACAAATGGGCTATTTGAGTTTGGAACTTGCGGGCACAGACGAAAGTATGCCCGTCTTTACCAGCAGTTTGGAGCGAGCTTCGCCGAAGTCCCGCACGGCGCGCTCCGTCACCTCCTCCACAACGCGGCGGAACTTGCGCAGCGAAGGCGCGAACAGATACCACGCGAGCGATCCGGGCACGGTGTTCACCTCGCTAAGCCACAGCTCTTCGCCGCGCAGCAGGTAGTCGAAGCGCACTATCCCGCGCATATCCAGCCGCGAATACACCTCTTCGGTGAGCGCGCGCACCCGCCGCGAGAGCTCTTCGGGAATGTCGGCGGGAATTACAGACCTGCCGCCGCCCGCGTACTTGTCGTCGAAGGTGAGCAGTCCGCCCGAGGAAAACGCCTCTTCGCACGGGGAGACGGTTATTCCCTCCCGCCCGCAATACGCCGCGCAATTTATTTCGCGGCGGTCGGAAATGCAGGGTTCGCACAACACCTTGCCGTCGTAGGCAAACGCCGCCTGCACTGCCGCTCCGAACTCCTCCGAACTGCCGGCGCGGGCGACTCCTATGCTCGACCCCAGGCAAGCGGGCTTTATTATGGCCGGCAGCCCGACTGCGGAAATTGCTGCGGGGATATCCTCTTCCGAACGCAGTTCAAAGGAGGGCAGCACGGGCACCCCGAGTCCCGAGAGCAGTACTTTTGTGCGGCACTTATCTATAAACGCCGCGCCGCAGAAGATGTCGCCGCCCGCCATGGGTATGCCGGCGCAGGCAAACATGCCGCCCACGCCGCCGCCCTCGCCCAGCCCGCCGTGGCAGCAGTTGACGGCGGCATGCAGCGGCAAAAATTTTTTTACTCTGCCCCGCCTGCCGAGCACGTACAACCCGCCGTCCGCAACGATGCAGCGCGGGCTTTTCAGCTCCTCCCCGCGCTTGAATACCCCTATATCGCACAGTTCCGCACCGCAGAAGATGCCTCCGCTCGGAGATATGTACACGGCGATCACGTCTGTACCGCCGTCTTTGAGCACGTTTGCCGTCATCGTGCCGGTGATGACTGAAATTTCGCTCTCGTTGGAAGCCCCGCCGAATACCACGGCTATCCTGCCTTTAAGCATAAAAAAATCACCTCCGCCGTTATTTTTCAGCTTTGGTGAATCTTTTACCGTTAAGTTGAAGGGCCGCCCGAACGCTGCGCCCTTTTAATAGATGTCCGGCAGGTCGTTTAAGAATAGCACGGTATCGCCCGGCTCGAGCATTTTTTTAAGCTCGGCCTGCGCGTCCTTCAGCGTCTCGCGCAAGAGCAGCTTTTCGGGGTCGCCGCCCGCCTCGGCATAGCCCTCCTTTACGGGTGCCACGAGCGTGTCGCCGACGAGTATCACACAGTCCAGCCCCGCAAGCAGCTTGCCGAATTCGCGGTTCTCACTCTCTTCGAGGATGCCGAGCTCCACGATGCCGGGCGTGACTATCAGCTTTCTGCCTCCGAACGAGTGCAACACGTCGAGCGCGGCGCGCGCACCCTTTACGTTGGCGTTGTAGCCGTCGTCGAGTATGTTTATTCCGTTTACCGTCGTAAGCTGCAGGCGGTGCTCCACAAATTCCAGCCCCTCCGCCGCAGCGGCGATGTCGGCAAGGTCCACGCCCATCTCGAAAGCGAGGCAGGCGGCGATGCCTATGTTATAGGCGCAGTGCGCGCCCAGAAGTCTTGTATGCACCCGCACGCTTTTGCCGCCGAGGGTAAGCGTGAACTGCGTGCCTCCGCAGTCGGCGTCGATATCCGAAACACAGTCGCACACCTCCGCGGGGCAGGGGCTATCCTTGAAATACTGCGCGCAGTCGGCGGCGATAAACGCCTTTTTGCGCGTGGCAGAGAGTATTTCGCCCTTGGCTTTTATTATATTCTCCAGACTTTCAAAAGTTTCCAGGTGCTGGGCGCAGATGCCCGTTATCAGCGAATAGTCGGGCGGGCATATTGCGCAGAGTTCGGCTATGTCGCCCACGTTGCGCGCGCCCATCTCGGCGATAAAGACGTCGTATTCAGAAAGATCGTTGGCGTTCACGGCGAGCGAGATGCCTATCGGCGTGTTGTGCGAGCGGGGCGTGGAGAGCACCCTGAACTTTTTGCCGAGCATGGCGGCGAGTACGTTCTTTGTGCTCGTCTTGCCGTAGCTGCCCGTTATGCCCACGACGGTTATCCCCGACGCGGCGAGCTTTTCGGTGGCTTTTCTGATGTAGGTGCGGTTGTGCGGAACTTCGTATATCTTTGCTATGCCGTTCGCCGCGCAGATGAGCGGCAGCAGAAGCAGCGGCATGACGGCAAGCGGACAGTAACGGAGCGCGTCGAAGACAGGGCTGCCCCACACTTCGGCCGCAAAGTTGAGCAGGGTTATTATTATGTACGAGGCGACGGCGCACACGAGGAAGAGCACCACCTCCAGCCGCCTGAACCGCCTTGTGCGGACGGCGGGGACGCGCAGCGCTATCTTGCCGTCGGCATAAATGTATACACCGAAGAATACCGCGTACGGCACCAGTCCCACGAGCGCCGCCCACTGCCCGGCAAACGAAAAGCACAGCGAGACTATCGCGCAGGAGAGCGCGCACAGCATGCCGAGCAGCGCCAGCCTTTCAAACGACATGTTGTTGCGCTTGCGCGCCCAGCGCAGCAGCTTCCTGCCCGAATATCCGAACTCCTGCAGCGCGCCAAGAAGTTTTGTGGACGACATGGTGAGCAGCGCGCCGAAGCACAGCGCGATGAGCACGCACTCCAAAGTTTTTTCCCAAGATATGAATATACCCATTATGTCTCCCGCAGGCCGCCGAGGAACGCGGCGGCTTCCGCATTGAAAATTTCGCTGTTCTGCATAAAACAGAAGTGCCCGCCGCCTATTATTTTAAGGCAGGCGCGCGGCATTGCCGCGGCAAAGGCAAGCCCCTCCTCCGCCGCGGGCGTGACCGTATCTCCGCTGCCGTAAACAAGCAGCACGGGGCAGCGCACCCTTGCCGCGTCGGCGCGCAGATCTTCGTTCACTATCTTTTTGTAACTCTCACGCATCACCGGCGCAAGGGAGCGGTATTCCTCGCTGCCGAAAGCGCGCTCGGCATAGCGCGGGGCAAACTTTTTTACAAACCTGTACGCCCTTACTTTGCGCATATATGCGCGCGAACGCGGCTTTACTATGCCCGCGCCGCCCGTTATGACCATGGCTTTTACAAGCCGCGGTCTTTCCGCAGCGAACTTTATCGCCACGCGCGCGCCGAAGGAGTGCGCCATAAGGTATGCCCCCTCTATCCCGCTCGCGGCCATGAATTTTTCCAGCCATGCGGCGTAGTCGCCCACCGACCAGCCGCGCGGTATGGGCGAAGAGGCGCCGAACCCCGGAAAATCGGGCGCGGTTACGCAAAAATTGTCCGAAAACGCCGGGATGTTGTTATAAAAACTCTCTTTGCACGACATGTAGCCGTGCAGCATGACGAGGTCTTTGCCCCGCCCGCAGCGCTTTACCGCAATGTGCAGCCCGTCTGTAAAAATAGCGATCCCCCCATACATATGCCGCAGATAACCGTCTAAGAGCCGCCTATATCCCTTGCCATAACAAGGCAGTCTTCGCCGTCGGTATAATATCGCGTGCGGGCATAGACGCCCTTGAAGCCGTGCTTTAAGTACAGCGACATCGCCACAGCGTTGGAAACGCGCACTTCGAGAAATATCTTTGCCGCGCCGCGTTCCCGGGCAGCCCTTACGAGCTCTTCGAGCAGGACGCCGCCCATGCCGCACCCGCGGTAGCGTTCGGACACGGCGATATTGTCTATATCGGCGGTATCGTAACCGACGGTGACGCCGCCGTAGCCCGCTATCTCGCCGTTCTCTTCGCACAAAATGCCCACGAAATTTTCGTTTTCAAAACTGTCGGCAAGCATGCGGTAGCTCCACGGCTCCTTGGGGAAGCACTCCATTTCCAGCTCGGAAATGCGCAGGATGTCCTCGAATTTCCAGCCGCGGATATTCATTTGCGCCCCTCCTCCGCCTGCGACCTGCGCACATACAGCGCGTGCATTTCGCCGAACGGTTCGCCGCTCGAAAGTCTGGCCGTTATCGCGGGGAGCAGACAGCCGCCCGCGTTGAGCATTTTATAGCGCGGCAGCGCTCTTTCTTCGAAACCGTAGAGCGGCAGCCCGCTTGCAACAAGCTCTTCGTCCGACACATAGGCAGGCGCGCCGGGGGCGCCGCCGGTGAAGCGGCAGGCATAGCTGTGCCCGTGCGCCGCGTCCACCACGGCAAAAAAATCTTCGCAGTCTACATTATATGCGATCAGCTCGAACGAGGTGAGCGGCAGCAGAGGCTTGCATTCGGCAAGGGCAAAGCCCTTGGCGGCCGATATGCCTATGCGTATGCCCGTGAACGAACCGGGGCCGGTCACCGCACAGAAAAAATCGCACTCCGCGGGGGCAAGTTCCGCCTCCTCCATCGCGCTCTCCACCTCGCCCATGAGCATCACGGACTGCCTTAAAGCGCAGTTTTCAACAAACCTGAGCGCCGTCTTTTTTCCGCATGCCAGCACCGTGAGGTGCGCCGCGGCAGTATCCACCGCCAGAAATTTTTGCATTGCTCTCTCCCTTGCAGCAAAGCCGCGCTCAATACTCTATCCTGCGCTCCTCTTCCGAAACCTTTACTATCGCCACCCGCCTGCAATTTTCGGGCAGCACGTCGGCGATGTTCTGCGCCCACTCTATAAGGCACACCCCGCCGCCGTAAAAGTAGTCGGTAAGCCCGAGAGCCTCCGCCCCGGCGCCGCTTTCAAGGCGGTAACAGTCGTAGTGATACAGCTTGCCGTAATAGTCGTTCATATAGGCATATGTAGGGCTCAATATTTCATCCGTGATGCCCAGGCCGCGTGCCACGCCCTTGGCAAACACCGTTTTGCCCGCACCCATCCCGCCGTCCAATAAAACGACGTCGCCCGCCTTGAGGGTCTTTGCATACTCTTCGGCAAATTTCATGGTCTGCTCTGCGGAATGTGAAATAAAAACTGCCATACGCATACATTATAGCGCGCACGGCAGTTTTTTGCAATTAAATTGAAGCACGTTGCGGCAGGCCGCGGCAAATTACGCCGCCTTGTTTCCGCCGGAGTGTCTGTCGCGCTTTGCGTGCATGCTCTCGAACTTGTTGTTGGTAGCCTTTATCAGCCTTGAAAGCGGCTTGTACAGAACGAGCGTCACAACGGTTATCAGCGCCACTTTTATGGCATTGAACAGCAGCACCCAGTACCACAGGTCGAGAGTAAGCTGCTGCCCCTCCTGCCACGTGCCGAAACCGCCGAAGTAGTAGAAGGCGGGGAAGTTGAGCAGGTAGTTTACGGGTATGCACACCGCAAGCAGCGCAAGGCAGCCGAGTATGAGCGTTACTATTACCGTTTTAAGGCCCTTGTGCTTCTTATATACTATCGCAGGGATGAGCATATAGGGCAGTATGAACAGTATGTTCGCAAGCTCACCTATGAACATGGTGTTGCCCACCGTAAGCGCGTGTATCAGCTCTTTGAGCACGCATATTATAATGCCCGCGACAGGCCCGAGCGTGAACCCGCCTATCATTACGAAGGCATTGGAAAAGTCGAGCTTCAGGAAGCTGACGGGAGTGCCGGGCAGCAGCGGAAAATCGAGCAGGTAGAGCACATAACTTATGGCGGTGAATATCGCTATGTACGCCATGCGCGTGGGCGTAAAGTAGCCGACGAACGCCTGCTTCGCGCTCTTTTTGGGCTTTTCCGGTTGCCGGACTTCGGGCGTTTCGCCCATTTCAACATTTTGTTCCATAAAAAGAACTCCTTAAAAAATTTATTTTCAAAGCAGTTCTTTGCCCCGCAACAAAAAGCGCGCCCCGAAAAAAGGGGCGCGCAAAAGCTGCTTGATAAAAATTCTTTTACCATCCGGACTATACCGTCGGTTTCGGACTTGCACCGAATCAGGAAGGGCATGCACCCTTCGTCGCAGACTTATGCAAAAGCAATCACTGCCGGTGGGGAATTGCACCCCGCCCCAAAGAACTTGTTTTGAATTGTGTCTATATTATATAGCGTAATTTTTGCCATGTCAACTACATTGAGTATAATTTTACCCATAAAAAATATATGCGGGACGAAGCCCGCATATATTTTTGTTTTTAAGTTGCCGCGGCAGCTCAACCTGCCTGATTTGAGATCGCAATGTTGCGGCGCACCTTCTTTACTATGAAGAATATGAGCACTCCCACGCCCGCCGCAGCGAGAACATCCCATACGATGAGGATTATCTTATAGTATGCAAATCCGGGGATATATTTTGCGCCGTGGATAAAGTCGTTCATCGCGTTGGAATGCACCACGGTGTAAAGGATGTGGTGCGCCGCCTCGCGCGAGAAATACATATCCTGCGGGTGATCTGCAAGGTTGTAACCCTGTATAAAGTCACCGGCAAGGTCTACGGTCTTTAACTTGGCGTCGCCGCCCGCCGCAAGGCACTGGTCGTTGAACATATACGTTGCGACCTCGTAGTCGGTGAGCACGAAGCCGTTAAAGCCCCATTCCCCGCGCAGAACTTCGGTTATAAGGTCGTAATTGCCGCCCGCCCAGGTGGGGCCTATGCGGTTATACGACGACATTATCGCCGTTGCCGCGGGCACTTCGACCGTGGTGAACGTGTAAGTGGTCGTGCCGTCCTCGTTTTGAGTGCCCTTGTTGTAGTTGATCGTTACGTTATTATCGACGATGACAAGCTCGAACGCCTTTAAGTATATTTCGCGTATGGTCTGCTCGTCCGCCCACGTAACGATGCCCAGGTGGTCGCGGTGCGTCTCCTGATCGTTTAACGCAAAGTGCTTCAGGAAGGCGTACATGCCCTTGGTGGCGGCGCCGTTTACCGCCTGATAGCCCAGCTTGCCGCTTAAAAACGCGTCCTCGGAATAATATTCGAAGTTGCGCCCGGCAAACGGAGTGCGGTGGATATTCACGGCGGGGCCGTACCAGCCCTGAACGTCGCCGTACAGGCCGTCCTCGGCAATGCCGCGGCCCATATCGAAGGCGAGCTGTGCGTTCCACGTGCTGGCGAGCAGGTATTCGCTGGGCCAGGTCATGGAATAGAGCTGTTTGCCGTTCTCGTCCTTGCCGGTGGGCACGGAGCCGTGGCCGACCACGAGGTTGATGCCGGCGGGGCCGTCGAGGTCGGTGACCTCGGGCTTTACTATCGACTTCATTTCGACGGTGGTGTAGCCCGCCTGGTCTATCAGCTTGGAAAGTTCCGCCACGGTCACCTGGTCGAGCAGCTTATCCCACAGCGGATCGTCATAATCCAGCCCCCTCATGTCTATGAGTTCCAGCCCGTTATCCGCGCCGTAAGTGTGCTTTTTATATTCCTCCTTGCCCTCTTCGGGATTGAGCGAAGCGCGCGAATCGAGCTTTGCTTTGAGCGCGGCAGAGAGCTCGTGCTGCCACTGCTTGCCGCCTATTTCGGCGCCGCTGTCCGCAGAGGAAGCCGTGCCGTAGCGCAGGCCGTCGTTATCCATCGCCTGCCAATTTTCGCGCGAGAGGTACTTTGCGTCTGCAAGCGTGGAGTATTCGGCAAACTGATTTACTATCGCCTCGCCGTCCTTGCCCACGGAGTAAGTTTCGCTGTCCTCCCTCTCCTGCGTGTAAACGCCCACCATGCCTTCGTCGGCGGCGTTTTCCTCCGCGTCGAGCCCGCCCGCCGCAACGAGCTTGCCCTCGTCCACGCCGCGCGCCGCGAGGATGTTGTTGAGCGCCTTGTGCGCGTCGCTTGCGGCGGTGATATAATAATCGCCGTCGTCCAGAACGTAAGCGCCCTTTGTGCCGTCGCCGTTGTCGAATTCGTCGTTGTACGAAACGAAATCTTTAAGGTCGAGCGTTATCGTAACGGGCACGCTTTCGCCCGGCTCGATATAATCGGTCTTGGCAAATCCCACGAGCTGTACGGACGCCTTTTCTATCCCGCCCGAGGTATAGGGCGACTGCAAGTATATCTGCACCACCTCTTTGCCGCGGCGGCCGTCCGCCGAGTTGGCGACTTCGAGCGTTACCGTCATTTCGCCCGTTTCGGGATCCACGGGAGAGAGCTCGAAGTCCGACCAGGTGAAATCGGTGTAAGAAAGCCCGTAACCGAAGGGATACTGCACGGTGGAAGCGTAATCGTAACTGCCGGCGTTCGCCCTTTCGGTTACCACGTCTTCGTAACGCGTTTCGTAGTACTTATAGCCGACGTATATGCCCTCGGCATAGTTCACGTAATAATAATCGCTGCCGGTGTAGCGGTAATCGCCCATGTTCTGCATGGCGGGCGAAGAGAAGTTGTCGTAAACGAGCGTATCGACGAGGTGCCCCGAAGCGGAGATCTCGTTGCCGTCGGCGTCCAGCCCGGTGAGCATATAGCCGAGGCCGTAAGTGCCCGTCCTGCCTGCGCCGGGGAAGTTTATCACCGCGCTGATGTTTTCGTAATCGTCTATCCAGCCGAGCTCCATGGCGTTGTTGGCGTTGACGAGGATTATCACGTCGTCGAAGTTTTTGTTGAGATAATCTATGACGCCCATCTCGGTCTTGTCCGGTTCGAGGTAATGCTGCCCCGATTCGCCGCCGTAAGCCTTCATGTCCCTTGCAAGGTCGGCACCCTCGCCGCCCGTGCGCGACATTACGAACATCGCCACCGTGCCCTTGAAGGTATCTGCAAGGCCGCTTTCCGCCGTTATCTTTTCCACGGGGCATTCGTTTATCTTCCAGTCGAGGCGTCTGCCGTATTCTATCGAACCTGCGCCGCGCTTATAGCCGGAGCCGTTGCCGCTCTTGTAAAAGTTCCACAGCGTTTCGTTGACTTCCAGCCCCGCCGCCTCCAGGCCGGTCTTCAGGTCGGCAGTCAGCTCGAAGCTGCCCGAGCCGGAGCCGGAGCCGCCGCTGACGAGGTCTACCGAGGAATGGCTGAACAGGCTGAGCTCAGTTCCCTTGGCAAGGGGCAGCAGGCCGTCGTTTTCGAGCAGCGTTGCGCCCTCCATCGCCATTTCGGCAACTTTGCGCTCTTCGTAATCGTACAGCGCCGCGGCGTCTTTGAAATCGCTCTCGTAATAATCCACGTTGACTTCGCCCGCGCTCTCCGAAGAGACCACCTTATCCTCGCTCGTCTTGAAAAACTGTCTGAACAGCGTATCGAACGTGGTGAGCGCGAGATAATTGAGGAATACCGAGAACACCACTATCACCGCAATGCCCACGGAACAGAGTATTATACCGAGTTTTTTAGTCTTGGGTTTCATTATCCATCACCTTGATTATCCAAACATATGCTCTGCATGTTTTATGCAACATTGGTAAACTTGAAATCTTTGAGCGTTATGTCGCCCGAATATGTGGTCGTATGCGCGTCGTCCCCTTCAATATATATCGTAGAGTCGATATACAGCAACACTCCCGTAAGCGAATCGCTGAAAGTGACAGTTATGGTTTCGGTTGCACCCGCAGCCACACGGAAGTAAAAGTTTCCGTCGCCGCCGCTCCATGAAGCGGGACTGCTTATTGCCGTCACCACATTTGTGCCGGAAGCGTTCTGCAAATCTATGCGGAACTCAACGGGTTTATCTGCGCTGTTGTTTACAACAGTGAAAGTAAAGGTGTTCTTACCCTGCGTGTCCGCGGTGGTTATGGCGCCGTAAACGCAATGATAGTCGTTTTTTACACCCGAATATGTAATGTTTACTTCCTCGGAGGGAACGCCCGCTTCGGATATGACATATTCATGATCGGTAGAAAAACTTATCATGGAATTTTCTGAAGGTTCGGGAGGCCTTACCTCGGTGGAGGCGTTATCGTTTGCGCCGAATGCAAAGCCGCCGATAGTCACGTTGCCGCTGTGGGTAAGGCCGTCGGCAAGGTGAGAATCTATCATGAACTGGATGTTGCTGTAAGGATAGCTGTTGTCGTATTCGATGACTATCTCAACCGTGGCGCCCGCTTCCACCGTGAACAGCGAGCCGCCCCATTCGAGGTCGGTAGTCACAGCCACGCCGTCCTGCATGGCAAGCAGGTTGGTAACATACATGAACTGGTCGGGCGCAGGTTCATTCACCTCTTCGGTGCTCATCACGTCTATGCGCACACCCACCGCCTGTTCGCCGTTGTTGGTTATTTCTGCCCTGAACAGGTTGTTTGCCTGCGCAAGCGTATCCATGCCCGTGAAAGCAACGTTCTGGTAGTTGCCCGCAAGGTCGGCATAGGTTACATTGAAGGCGTCTTCCGCCTTTGTAACGGCGTAAACCGCATCGCTTGCGGCGCCCACGGCGGACATATCAACATCGGTGAAGTCAACGCCTTCGATGTCGGGCGTCTCTGCGGGAGGGCCTGCCTCCGATTCATCGTACGCCTTTGCCGCGGAGGTCTTTATCCACTGATATTCCGCGCCCTCGTCGCCCGGATCGGAGTATTGCCCCATCCAGCCATAGCCCTTGGAGTTGCCGCACCAGTAGTTCATGAGCATGCGGCCGGCAGTTGATGGCATGGGATTATCGGCGCTCGCGTCCACCCTGTATACAGGCTCGCCGTCGACAAACCACGTTATGTGGTCCTCCGCCCAGCGGAAACCGTAGGTGTGGAAATCCTCGGATGCGTCGAACCCGAGATCATACACATATTCATGCACGCCCGTGCCCACGCCGTTCACAAAATAATTGAACTGTACCTTGGTGGTGTCCTGGCCGAGGAATTCGATATCCACCTCATCCCAGGGATTGGGCGTGGAAGAGCCGGGCTGATAGTCGTAATCGCCCGTGCACACGAAGAACGTGCTCGCCGTGCCGACCTTCTTTGCGGGCTTCATGCTTACCTCGTAGTCACCGTAGCCGTAGTAGCCGCGCGTGCGCATCTCGCCGCCGAAATATTCGTTGCAGTCCGCCTCGCTGCCGTCGGGGTTCTCGGCTATGGTCAACTTGGCATAGCCATCTTCGAACGCCACGCGCCCGGTATCCCATTCGCAGTTGAAACTGCCCATGTTCGACCAGCCGTCGGAGGCATAGATCTCTTCGTTCTCTCCTTCGGCCGTGAAGTCGGCTATCACCGTGGTGGCGTTCAGCGGCTCGTCGGTGAGCGGCTTTTCCATTTCCGCCTTGCAGATGTCGCACTTGCCGTCGCCGTCCTCATCCGTGTGGGTATGCGCGGGCATATCCTCGTCGCAGATGTCGCACTTGCCGTTTCCGTCTTCGTCGATGTGCGTGTGCAGTTTGTCGCCGCAGGCCGCCAGCGAGAACACGCCGAACGTCATGACCGTGGCCGCAGCCATCGCCGTAAGGGAATACACAAATTTCCTCTTCATACAGGTTTCCCCCATAAAATTATTATATTTGCTCCGCTTGCGCGGTTAAATATCGTTGTCTGCGCATGTGCGCATGCGTTCATACCGCCATATACCGCACCCATTTATACTGCGCGGTGGCAGGCAGCGAACTTTCGTCCAGCGGGCCGGTCCAGTCGTCCATGCCGATGCTGTTCCACGCGTTCATCATTATGCGCGAGTCCGTGACGGGCAGATTGTCTGACTGCACGGTGTAGACGGCCTCTCCGTCCACATACCACGTTATCCTGTCGCGCTGCCACAAAAAGCCGTATTCGTGGAACTCTTCGGAGGCGTCGAAGCCGAGGTCGTAAAGGTATTCATGCCCGCCGACGCCGTCCACATAGTAGTTGAACTGCACCTTGGTGGTGTCATAGCCGAGGAATTCGATGTCTATCTCGTCCCAGCGGGTTCCGTCGGAAGGGCCGGTGTAAGTGAACAGCGAAGAAACCACGCCCGAACACTTTGCCGCCTTCATGCAGGCGCCGTAGTAGCCGAAAGTGTAGCCGCGGCTGCCCGTGCGGTATTCGGCGCCGTAATATCTGTCGCTGCCCTTGCTCACCGTGAGGCTGAGCAGCCCGTCCGCAAGCACGGCGCTCGTCCTTGACCATTCGCAGTTGAACATTCCGCCGTTCGTCCACCCGTGCGAAGCGTAAAAATCACCGCTCTGCCCCCTGGTAAAGTCGGCAATGACGGGCGCGTCGGGCATGGAAGGCATCTCTTCGGGCGGCTCTTCACCGGGATCCTCTTCATCGCCGCCCGTGCCTTCGCCGGGGTTATCTTCGCCGCCGTCCGTGCCTTCGTCGGGGTTATCTTCGCCGCCGTCCGTGCCTTCGCCGGGGTTATCTTCGCCGCCGTCCGTGCTTTCGCCGGGGTTATCTTCGCCGCCGTCCGTATCTTCGCCGGGGTTATCTTCGCCCGGGGTCTGCGAAGAATCGTTTTGCATCCAATCCTCAATCCAGTCGCCACAGCCGGCAAACGCCGCAGTGCTGCCCGCTATGCTCACCGCCGCCAGCAGTACCGCCGCGGCCCTTAAAAATCTTATCTTCATGGTGCTTACAATATAATATAAAGAACGCCCGTTGTCAACGGGCATTCCTTTAACTGTAAAATATTTACTTATTCTGTAACTTTTTATCTTTATCGGGGACAAAAACGATAGTCAGCGAAAAAACTCCGTCCTTCGCGCCCGCGGTGAACGCGCCGCCGTATTTGTTTACTATCATGCGTATGCTGCGCGTGCCGAAGCCGTGATAGTCGCTGTCGCCCTTGGTGGTGCGCGGCAGCCCGTCGACGAACTTCAGCTCTCCCGAAAAGTAGTTCTCCTCCTGCACGGTGAGCACGCCGTTCTTTTCCTTTACCACAAGATTTACCACCCTGCGCTCCCGTTCGGGCAGCTTGCCGACCGCCTCGAGCGCATTATCCACTATGTTGCCGAACAGGCAGTAAAGGTCGCCGTCGTCCATGAACGAAAGTTTTGCGCCGTCGGCCATGCAGGAAAAGTTTATGCCGTTCTGTTCGCAGTACAGGCTCTTTTCGGTCAGAATGACGTCGAGTATCTTGTTGCCCGTGGAGATGCGGGTGTCGTATATCGAGATGCTGCTCTTTAAGTCCTCCACCGCCTCCGAAGCCGGCTTATTGCCTTCGCTCAGCAGCGCGCCCAGCTTATACTTTATGTCGTGGCACTTGACGTTTATCAGGTCTATGGTGTCCTTGGAGATCTCGTACTGCCGTTCGGCCTGGCGCACTGCGTGTTGCAGATACTCCACCTCCTGCCGCAGGTCGCGCTCGACTATCGTTTTTGCAACGAGCAGCAGCACCACCGCGCAGCACAGCACCGAAAAGATGTTGCCCGTCTGCCGCAGAACATACACGTCGTAGTTTTCGAACCTGTTCTCCCTGCCAAAGCTCAGCCCGGCGAAATGCACGTCCTCGACAGAGCAGAGTATCACGGTGATGCACAGCACGAGCAGCGACGCTATTAGCAGGCGATAGTCGATGTAACTGTCCGGAAGGCGCCTGACATACCTGCGTATGAACAAAAACCACGCCGCCGCTGCTGCCGCTATGAAGAAGGCATAGTACATGAGCCGGTAATATACGCCGAACATGGTGCCCCAGCCGTCGAACAGGCGGAAATGTTCGCCCGCGCAGTAGAATACGAGAAAGCACTTGTACACGAGGTTCTGCACCGCATAGGCAAACGAACAGCCGAACAGGACCGACTTTATCCCCTCGGCAAAGCACAGCCGCGCATGGCACACGACGAGCGCGAACAGCACGAGATATACCCCTATCCTGCCGAACACGTTGCCGCCGAAATAGTAATAGAAGAATGAAAGCCCGAACGCCGCCCCGGCGATTGCGGCAATGCCGGCAAACAACCTGAGCGGAAACTTTTTTGCGCGGCGGAAGCCGTACATGATGAGCGTGCAGAAGATATACAACTCGGCGAGGAACTCTAAAAGTATCTGCCACCATATGGTGAATACATCCTGGATCATTCGTCGCCGCCCCTGCCCGCATACCACTTTGCAAGCTCGCTTAAAAACGCCGCGCGGCGCGGCCTGCTTATCTGCAGCGTGGCATTGCCCACCTGAAGGTCGGAACCGTTGATGCCTATGATGAAGCGCGGATTGACGAGGTAACACTTGTTGCACCGCAGAAAGCCGAAACGGCTGAGCTCCTTTTCCGCCTCGGAGAGCACGCCCGTCACCTCGATGTCGCCGTCGATCATGCGGTAATACAGCCTGTGCGCGATTATCTCGACATACATAAGCTTGTCGGTGGATATGCGGCACATTCCGCCGCGGCATTTTACGGTGAAGCTCCGCTCCTCGTTCATCACATACACGTCGAGCGCCTTTTTGAATTTAAGCGAAAAATCAAAGTAGCTTACGGGCTTCACGAGAAAGCTGACCGCGTCCACCTCGTACCCCTTCTGCGCGAACTGCACGAGGTTGGTTATGAATATCAGCGAAACGGTCTTGTCGCGGTCGCGAAGTTCCGCGGCGGCGTCCATGCCGTTCATTCCGGGCATCTGGATATCCATGAACACCACGGCATACACCGCGCGGTAGTCGGAAAGAAATTCCACGGCGTTTGCAAAGCGGACTATGTTGAACTCCGTCCCGACAGAGGCGGCATATTTGCGTATGTACGAGGCGAGCAGCTCCGCCGCACCGTCTTCGTCTTCGACTATGGCTATATTGCGCATATTCTCCCTCTTGCGTATGTACCTTTTATACAAAAATTTTACCACAACCGCAGGGCCGTGTCAATGGGCATTTTTTGCGCGGAGGAACATAAATTGCTTTTTATGCCGCGCGCGGACCTATTGTGATATTTTAATGAAACATTTGCGCGACTGCCGCCGGCGGTATTGAAATCGGGCGCGCATTGTGATATCATGTAGATGACGGCGCTGCATGCGCGCCATCAGGAGGAAACTATGAAAATAAAGATAAGTTCCGATTCCACTTGCGACCTCGGCAGCGAGCTGACAGCCGGGCACGACATAGGCATCATCCCGCTTTCGGTGATACTGGGCGAGAACGTGTACAGCGACGGCATAGACATAACGCCGCAGCAAATATTCGACTACGTTGCCGCAACAAAGACGCTGCCCAAGACGGCTGCGTGCACCGAGGAGGCATATGCCGAACAGTTTGAAAAGTTCCTTGAAGGGCACGACGCGCTCATACACTTCAACATTTCGTCCAAGGCGTCGGTCACCAACCGCAACGCCTCGGAGGCGGCAAAGCGCTTCGGCGGCAGGGTGAAGGTTATAGACAGTCTTGCCCTCTCCACCGGTCAGGGACTGCTGGTGCTCAAAGCGTGCGACTTTGCAAAAGAGGGGCTGGACCCCGACGAGATAGTAAGAAGGGTCGAGGCGCTGAGGCCCAAGGTGAACACCTCGTTCGTGCCCGATTCGCTGGAATACCTGCACAAGGGCGGCAGGTGCTCGCTCGCCGCGCTGCTCGGCGCAAAGGTGCTCAAACTGCACCCGCTCATCGAGATGGACGAAGGTCAGCTGCACGCCACCAAAAAATATGCCGGCTCGCTTGTGCGCTGCCTTAAAAATTACGTTGCCGACCTCGCCGAAAAATACCCTTCCTACGACAGGACGCGCTGCTTTATAACGCACAGCAGCTGCGAAAGGGACGTCGTGGACATGGTGCGCGGGCTGGTGGACGAGGCGTTCGACTTCGAAAACGTGTATGAGACGGTAGCCGGCGGCGTCATAACGGGCCACTGCGGCAAAAATACGCTGGGCGTGCTGTTCATTCACGACTGAAAGCCGCATATATGGCAAAAATACTCCGGCATTGCAGGTATGCGCCATGAAAATATTATTTCAGCCCGCGGAGCGCGCAGCTCCGCGGCGGCTGTTTACGTTGCAGTAAGACGCCGCAGAAATAAAAACAATTTAATATGATACAGGTTAAGAAACTGTCTGCGCGTATAGTGTATAATACAATAAATGAAACGGCGACGCACGCCGGACAACTTTAACGGGAGGATATGTGATGTTTTGCAAAAAATGCGGGGCACAGATCGACGACAACGCCGTAGTGTGCCCGAATTGCGGTACGGCGACTGACAACTACGCTCCGCAAAACAGACCGGCGGCAACGCAGGACGGAAAGAGCGCGGGATTTGCCGTGCTGTGTTTCTTTTTCCCCGTGGTGGGGCTGATACTCTACCTCGTATGGAAGGACAGCCTGCCTCTGCGCGCGAAATCGTGCGGCAAAGGCGCCATAATAGGCGTGATAGTATATGTGGTGTTCGTGATAATCTATGCCATAATCGCGGTCGCCATACTCAGCAACGCAGGCGCGCTCTCCGCAATACCCGCAATGATATCGTAAATCTGTACCGGCGCGGCTGTAAAGCCGCGCCCCTTTTTGGCTTTCCCCGCAGGCGCCGCGGGGCGCACAACTTTCGTCGGGCTTAAGGCAAAAAGAGGCCGCGGGGCGGAAAATTTCCGCCCCGCGGCAGTTGCTTACGGCATATTTCAGGACATCACATCAATGCCGCAGCGGCGCACGATGCCGAAGCTATGATTATTATGTACAGCACCATGCTCACTATCGAAATGACTATGCCGGCAACCGCAAGCCCCTTTCCCGAACCGCATTCGGACACCTTTCTGAGCCCTACTATGCTGAATATCGGCCTGTGGTTCGGGGCGCTTTTCTGCATAGTACCAATCATCGCGCTTGCCCTGAGCGCCTCGGGACTTAAAGCCTCAAAAAAGAAAAACTCCGGCGGCGGGCTTGCCGCGGCGGGGCTCACCATATCGATAATAACCACTCTGCTGTGGGGAATTTTTTATCTTGTGGCGATAATCGTTTCCGCCGCATGACGGTGCCGGCCGAATAAAAGGGCGGGTATTGACATATCGTGCATAAAGGTATATACTTATAACGTATCAGGGGCAGCGCCCCATCCGGAGTATGAAATGTTTTGCACTCATTGCGGCAAGGAAATTGCCGAAAACGCGGTCGTATGCCCGGGATGCGGCTGCCCGACCGATAATTTTTACTTAGCGCCGATGCCCGCGGCAAAGCGGCTAAACGGAGTGGCTATAGCTGCGCTCGTCGCATCGATCCTCGGCATGATACTCGGCATTTATTACCTTATAGTGCCGGCGATAGGGCTTATCCTTAGCGTAATCGCGCTCGTCTATGCCAAAAAGCGGAACGCGGGCCGCGGCATGGCGGTGGCAAGCCTTGTGATAAGCATACTTTCCATGGTTGCATGGGTAGTCGTGTTCATAGTCGCGTACTCGCTGATATACGGGTTGATAATGCTGCTGATACTTCCGTACGCCGCATAAATAACTGCCATACGGTGCGGTGTTTGCCGCATATATGGCGGGCAATATATTACAGGAGGAAATTTTATGTACTGCAAAAACTGCGGGGAAAAGCTGGACGACATGGCGGTGGTATGCCCTAAGTGCGGCTGCCCCACCGACAACTTTTATGCAAACGGCAACGCCGGGGACAAAAGGCCTGCCGCCGACGACGCGCCGAGCGCAGGCTTTTCCGTGCTGTGCTTCTTCTTCCCGATAGTGGGACTGATACTCTACCTGGTGTGGCAGGATACATACCCGCTGCGCGCCAAGTCGTGCGGAAAGGGCGCCATAATAGGCGTGGTCGTAGAGGTAGTGCTCGGACTGCTGGTCGGCATAATCGCAGGCGTTGCCACGTGTGCCGCGTTTGCCATGACGGCGCCATACTGAAACAAAGACAGAACAGCCCCGCGCGGCTTACAGGCCGCGCGGGGCTGCTGCATGAAAACGCCGCGGCGCAACAGTTTGCGCCGCGGCGTTTGGATATCTCTTTACATTATGTCGTTTTCGTAGAGAG
>DVIK01000042.1 GCA_018711385.1 Candidatus Coproplasma avistercoris | reverse complement strand
CCTAAAGGGAGCTGGCACGCGACAGCGTGACTGAGGGATATGAGTACGCGGCGCAATTTGTATTTTACAACATTTTATTTTATTTCAACACCTCGTATCCCCCCTCGGCTTGCAAGCTCGCCGTCCCCCATGTTGCCGTTTCCCTGCGGGAGCCTCGGCAGAGCAGCGCTATGCTCGCGCGGTCACTGCTTGGACGAAACGTATGCCCTCGCTCATCTCGCTGCGGCACGCACAGCGGGGGCCCGCTGTGCTATGAAATGCCTTGCTCGTCCCCTTTACGGCAATGGGGCAAGGGAGGGTAAACGGCATTGTAAATTTACAAGTATTATTTCTTTGTTTATGCGTTTTGCATAGCTGTATAAGCAGAAAAATTCATAAATGCAACTTATTTCCCGGTATTGGGAAATATTATTTTTATGATTTGCTTATACTTAGTTTACAGATACTTGTAAACATGGAACGACAAATGAAGCTGAACGAGGCACTGTCTTTGCGGCTCAAAGAGCTGTGCAGGCAATACGGTCTTACCGCGCACGGGCTTGCCATAAAGGGCGGCGTGGCAAGTTCCACTATCGGCAACATCATAAAAATGCGTTGCAGCTCGGCTCAGCTCAAATTCATTGCGGCTGTTTGCGACGGGCCGGATATCTCCCTGCGGGAGTTTTTCAGCGCCGAATATTTTGAAAAGGGAAATCTGGAAGATTAAATAAAAAGTGCGGCAAAAGCCGCACTTTTTTGTTTCACGGTAAACATTTATTTGCCGCATATGCGGGCATCTTTTGGCGGAACGTGCACAATTTTCGCAGTTTAAGGCACATTTGCCGGCGGCAGGTCGTCCGTTACGGGAGGAGCGCCGCCGCGGCGCTTCTTTTTCTTTTCGCCCGGCGTCACCAGGTCGCCCACGAAGTCAAGCGGGAGGTCGCCCCCGTCTGCAGAGAGCAGTATCACCGCAATGATTACCGCCACTGCGAACACCGAGTACGCCGAGATGGTCAAATGGCGCATGAGTTCGCGAAGATCTGCCGCCTCGAGCAGCATGGCGAATATGAATGCCGCCACCACGAGCATGTAGTAGCCGAAGGTGGAGAGGAAGGTCGTTTCGGTGACTATCGCGGCGGGTATGTACGCCGCCACTGTGACGAAGGCTATTATCCAGAAGAAGATTATCGGATGCCGCTGCGCTGCCGGAATGAGGCCGAGCAGGAAGTACACCCACAGGCAGCCGACGCACGCGAGGCAGATGAGAAACATTGTAAGAAAGTTGTTTTCCAGCCCGCGGCCTATATACCATGCCCTTATCAGAAAGCCGAGCGCCGCGGCGTTCACACAGAAGCAGAACACGTTGCACGGAGTCGAGCCGCGCACAAGGAACGCCGTCACGCCGCTGGCGACGAGCATGCCGACGCCGAACAGCAGGAATATGTACCAGCTGCCCCGGTCTGTATCTATGAACCCGAGCAGGTAGCCGACCGCCGAGGCGACTATGAGGAACAGCAGCGTGGCGCCCGAAACGAACAGCGCCTTTTTTATCGTACTCAAAAGCCTTTCCCCCTGTAAAGATATTCACAGTATAGCATACTGCGCGGCGGGCTGTCAAATGCCGTCCGCGGGGCATAAAATAAGGGCGCGGCGCTTAAAGCGCCGCGCCCGCAGATATTGCGGTATCTTATAAGTTACTGGGGATTCTTGCGGGGCCTGCCCCTGCCGCGCTTCACGGGCGCGGGTTCGGGCTGCTTGGGCTTGTTCTTGGAGCCGGGCTTGCGGCCGCGCTTCTTGCCGGTGTAGGCGGGCGCCGCTTCGGGCTGCGCCTCCTCCGTCCCGGCGGCGGGCCCGGTCTTTTTCTCTTCTGCCGAGGCCGCTTCTGCCGCTGCCTTTGCGGGCGCGCACTTTTCTTTGAGGGTGTTCAGGCACTGCCACAGCTCGTCGGGGATCCTGCTGCCGATGGAGTTGCGGTAATAGCTCTCCAGTTCGTCCGCCTCGAAGCCCCAGCGCGCCTCGTCCACCTCGAGTATCTCCTTGAGGTCGTCGATGCCGAACTTGTGCCCGGGCGCTATGTCGTAGTCGAGTTCGCTTATGTCTATGTCCTCTGCATAGGGCACGTAGCCTATCGCCGTCTCGCGCGCGTCAACGGCGTCGTCGCAGCGCTTGAGTATCCATTCGAGCACGCGCATGTTGTCGCCGAATCCCGGCCAGATGAAGTTGCCGTCCTTATCCTGGCGGAACCAGTTCACGTTGAAGATCTTGGGCGGATTGGTCACGAGCTTGCCCATGTCTATCCAGTGGCGGAAGTAGTCGCCCATGTGATAGCCTGCAAAGGGCTTCATCGCCATGGGGTCGTGGCGGAGCACGCCCGTCGCGCCGGTCGCGGCCGCGGTCGTCTCGGAGGACATCGCGCTGCCCACGAACACGCCGTGGTCCCAGTCCCTCGACTGATACACAAGGGGGGTGGTGGTGGCCCTTCTGCCGCCGAAGATTATGGCGGAGAGGGGCACGCCCTTGGCGCTCTCGAACTCGGGCGAGATGCACGGGCAGTTCCTGGCGGGCGCAGTGAAGCGGCTGTTGGGGTGTGCCGCGCAGGTGGACTTGTTCTTCTTGTCGAACTTCGCGGGATCCCAGGGCTTGCCGGTCCAGTCTATCACGTGCTCGGGCAGTTCCTTGGTAAGGCCCTCCCACCACACGGTCATGTCGTCGGTGTTGAGCGCCACGTTGGTGAATATGGTGCCGCGCCTGGTGGTTTCAAGCGCGTTGCGGTTGGAGTGTTCGTTGGTGCCGGGCGCCACGCCGAAGAATCCGTTTTCGGGGTTTACCGCCCACAGCCTGCCGTCGTCGCCCACGCGTATCCACGCGATGTCGTCGCCCACGCACTCTATGTCGTAGCCCTTGTCCTTATAGTGTTTGGGCGGTATGAGCATGGCAAGGTTGGTCTTGCCGCAGGCGGAGGGGAACGCCGCCGCAACGTACTTCTTTTCGCCGTCGGGGAACTTTACGCCAAGGATGAGCATGTGTTCCGCCATCCAGTCCTCGTTTTTGCCCAGATAAGAGGCTATGCGCAGCGCAAAACACTTTTTGCCGAGCAGCACGTTGCCGCCGTATGCGGAATTTACCGAGATTATCTCGTTCTCTTCGGGGAAGTGCAGTATATATCTCTTTTCGGCGTCAACTTCGCACTTGGCGTGGAATCCCTTTATAAAGTCGCCGTTTCTGCCTATGGCGTCGAGCGCGCGCCTGCCCACGCGCGTCATTATGCTCATGTTCAGCACCACGTATATGGAGTCGGTCACCTCGATGCCGTAGCGGGCGAAGGGCGAACCGGTCACGCCCATGGAGTAGGGGATGACGTACATCGTCCTGCCGCGCATCGAGCCGCGCGCTATCTCGGCGGCAAGCTCGTGCGCCTGGCGGGGATCCATCCAGTAGTTGTTGGGGCCGGCGTCGTCGCGGTTTGTCGTGCAGATGAAAGTCCTGTCTTCCACGCGCGCCACGTCGTTCACCTTGGTGCGGTGAAGGTAGCAGTCGGGCAGCAGGCTTTCGTTGAGTTTTATCAGTTCGCCCGAATATACCGCCTCTCTGCGCAGTTCGTCGATCTGTTTCTGGCTGCCGTCTATCCATACGATATAGTCGGGCTGCGCCAGCGCCGCGCTCTCTTCCACAAAAGCAAGAATCTTTTTATTTTTCGTAAGTGCCATCATAACTCCTTTCCCGCGGCAGCCGCGGCATTGCAGCCGCCCTGCGCCGAGCATAATAAATTTTATTTCAGAATAATTATACTTCAAACGGGCGCCGAATGCAAATAAATTAAATATAAAAAACCTATCCGGACGCGGCAAATTGTATTTATCTGATTGAATCGGGCATATTGCCCGACATTTTGCGCCAAAAAACAATTAAAATATTAAAAAATTTTTTAACCGGGCGTAATATTATATATACAATATATTGCAAAAAAATGCGCGCGTTTCCGTGCGGGAGGAGCATATGGGCGGTTACACCAAAAATATTGCCGTAATAAAGGGCGTGGCTGGCGGATTTTCCGCCGACGGCGGCGCGCTCTCGGGACTGGTGCGGGCTGAAAAGTTCGGCGGCTATCTGCGCGTTTCGGTCACGCTTATAAACTTTGCCCCCCTTTCGGGCGGCAGGTACGTAACGGCGGTGACCGACGGCGCCAACAGCGAGGTGTTCGAGGGCGCGGGCGGCGAGCTTGCAAGCAAGCTGGATACCTCTTTCGGCTTTGCCGCGGCGGTGTGCTTCGTAAACGGCGGGGTAAAGCCCGTTGCGGCAGCCGTTTGCGGCGACATGGCATGGGCGGTGCCCCTGGCGGTGCACGCCGCCGAGAGCGCCGAAAGCCCGGCGCAGGGGTACGAGGACGAGGCGCTTGCGGAGGACAACTACTATGAATACGGCGATGATATTAAAGGCGAGGGCACTGTATGCGAGGATGGGCAGGAAGAAGAACCTGCAGCTTGCAAGGATGAGGCTGATAGCGGCGTACGCAAAGGGCAGAAGGGTGCGTTCTGGTCGCGGCTGAGCGGCGAGATAGAGGGGCTGCTCTCGCAGTGGCCGCACGAGCGCGCCCTCGAACAGACGGTAAGCGATTCGCGCTGGGTGCGCATAACTTACGGCACAAAGAGCTACGTGTTCGGCGTGATAGAGGAGGACGGCGCGCCCGCCTACATATGCTACGGCGTTCCCGCAAAGATCTGCCCCGAAAGCCTCAAAGGGCTCGCGGGCTTCATACCCGCGGGCGAGGGGTACTGGGTGATGTACCAGTCCGCGGACGACGGCGGCACCGTGCGCGTGCCCGGCTGATCTCCCGCCGATAAATAATAAAAAACTGCGCACAATAGCGGTATGAGGATCTCTGCCGCGGCGTGCGCCGTAAACCTGATTATTCTGGGCATATGCGGGGGTGTATATGCCTTTTCGGGCTTCAATCTGTTGCTGTTTCTGTGTTTTTACAGCATCACCGCTTACCGCGCCGTGCTGGGCGTATGCTTTGTTTCGGCGCTGTTTACGCTCTATGCGCTCATCGCCTTCCGCCCGTTCAGGGGATTGAAATAAAACGCCGCGGGTATGTTGCCGGTATCGGGCGTGTGCAAAATATAAAGTGTCTTTTTTTTCGGTCTGTCAAATTGATAAGGCATATGTAAACTGCAATTTAATTTTTTAATGCTGCATAGAAATTAAAATTAACCGCCCGCGCAAATTTTTTGCGCGGGCGGCATTTCATTAAAAGTTTTTAGTCGTCCAGATTGTCGAATAGTTCACACTCAAAAAATTCAGCTATCGTTATGCCGAATCCGTCGCATAGCATTTTGATTGTCACCACACCAGGGTTTACGCTTTTGCTGTATAAGATATTTTTAATGGTAGAGGGTGAAACTCCCGAATCGAGCGCCAGTTTGTGCACGGAAAATTTTCTGCTCTCCAAAAGTTGCAGCAACCGCTCCCTTACCGCTGTGTAAGTTTTCATTTTTTTGCCTTTTTTCTTTAATGATACAACTTATACATTGACTTTTGTGGGCTATATATGATACAATTTAGACTATATATAGCCCATATGGCAAAAGGGAGGAAAGAGAATGAATTACTTCTTAAAAATTTTAGGCAGCACAAAGATGTCTGAATCGGACAATGTTATAGGATTTTTTATAAAGTCCGGCAGTCTCTTTTGGGAAAAGAACAGCACGATATTGTTTGGCGAGCGTGCGTGGCGCCGTGTTCAAAAAGGAGACATACTTATTCAGTACATACCTGTCGGCTTCAGAAACAGCGAGTGGAAAGGCAGGATAGTCGGCTGCTACCGCGCCGTCTCGCCGATAAAATACAAAAATTACAAGGCACCGTTCGGTGATGATTACAATCATTATTGTGAAGCGGAAAATCTTACGCAAAAATTTTCTTTAGCTTCCGTAAACAAGTCTTTGATTACCGTAAGGTCTGCGGGTGTCAGGTTCAACGGCGAACAGGAGGGAGGCATAATGGGACTTTATGACGGCGAAGGGGCGCGAATATTGAATGTTGTTATGGAAAGAGAGAGAAGATTATGAAGATAGGAAAAGTTGATATAAAAGATGAAGCGGGATATGAAAAACAGTACCTCACGATAAGAAAGCATTGCATTATTTTCCAGTGGGCTTATACAATTTCAGGATTGTGTGAGCTTATCTCGATAAGTTTGTTTATTGAAGATAATTTGAGCAAGCTCGCATTTATAATGCTTGTATGTATCCGTTTCATGATTATTTTACCTTTCTTTACCTTTATGTGGCATAGAAATTTAATTGAACATCAAAAAAATGCAAATATTGTTCTAAAATGTTGGCTTGCTATTGTTCAGACTGTATTATGTATATCTTTATTGGTATCTGCAATAAACGGGTTATATGCACTTGCACTAAACTCATATGAATGGGGAGTATTACAAGTGTTTACGCTGTTGGGTAGCGTATCTGCAATAATCGCATATTTTGGGATTGTATATTATCTTATTCAATATTTCCGCTGGTACCGCTGGACGTGGGAGGAATTGCAGCTTCCGCCAAAAGAGCGCAAAGCACAGATCAAGGCAAAAGAATTGGCAGAGCGACAGAAAAAAAGAGAAGCTCGCGTGGCAAAGCGGTCTGCCGCACGCGACGGGCGCGCAACAGGTAAAGGTACAGGAATTTTTTCTAAAAATAGTGATAACTCTGCTGTAAAGACTATTAAATCGCAGGCGGACAGACGCAATGAATTGGAAGATTTGAAAAAACTTTACGAGGAAGGCTTGATAGACGAGAAGGAATACAAGGACGCGCGCGAAAAAACTCTCGGCATAAAATAAAACGCCGCGGGGCGCACTTCAAGTGCGCCCCGCGGGCATTGTTTGCGTTTCATGTCTTGTGCGGTTCAACGGAGTATGTTTTCCAGCACCAGCTTGTCGAAGTCCACGGGTTCGGTGAAGTCGCGTGGCAGAAAGGTTACCCTGCCGAACTTTGCGTAGTTGAAGATGTGCGTCTTCAGAAGCACGGGCGTGGCTATGTCCAGCGCCTCGCATATCTCGCTAAGATAGCCGAAAAAGCCGCCCCATTCAAAGACGGCCGCGCTCTCGTAAGTGGTCTGCCTCACTATCTTGTGTTCGCGCTCGATCCTGCCCCAGATGCGGAACATACCTCTCCTCCGTGTGCGATATATAAAGAGTATATAATAAATGCGCGCGTTTGTAAACGCAATCGCGCCCGCCGCAAAAAATTTTTGTTGACAACTTGCCGCCAAAGGGATAATATATTATAAATAACCGCAACAAAATTTCTGAAATACGGGGGTACGGTATGGATAAACTCAAGCAGGATATACTCTCCATCATAGCGGAAGATTCCCGCCTCTCCGCCGCCAACATTGCGGCCATGATAGGCGCATCCGAACAGGATGTGAGGGCGGCGATAGCCGAGCTCGAAAGCGCGGGCGTGATAGTGAAGTACACCGCGCTCATCAACGAGAACCTCACCGAGAGCGAGCGGGTGGAGGCGCTCATCGAAGTCAAGGTAACGCCCCAGCGCGGGCACGGCTTCGACACGATAGCCGCCGAGATAGCCGCCCATCCCGAGGTGAAGAACCTGTACCTGATGAGCGGTGCCTACGACCTTGCGGTGATAGTGGAGAGCGCCTCGCTGCGCGCCGTTTCGCGCTTCGTTTCGGAGTGCATCTCGACCTACGAAAACGTCATCTCCACCGCTACCCACTTCATACTCAAAAAGTATAAGGTGGAGGGCGCGCTCATGCAGGACAACGATGGCGGCAGGCTGAGCATACAGCCGTAAGGGCGGGCGCGATGAGAAAGTTTGTAAACGAACGTGCCGCAAAGCTCGAGCCGAGCGGCATAAGAAAATTTTTCGACATAGTTTCGGTGATGAAGGACGCCATCTCCTTGGGCGTGGGCGAGCCGGATTTCGTCACGCCGTGGAACATACGCGACGCCGCCGTGCGCTCGATAAAGCGCGGATATACGCAATATACGGGCAACCGCGGGCTTGCTCCGCTGCGCGAAAACATATGCAGGTACCTCGGGGAACGGTTCTCGGTGAAGTACTCGCCCGAGCACACCATAGTCACCGTGGGCGCGAGCGAGGCGATAGACCTGGTGCTGCGCGCCGTGTGCGACCCGGGCGACGAGGTGCTCGTGCCCTCGCCCTGCTACGTGTCGTACGCCCCCCTCGTGTACATGGCGGGAGGAGTCGCCGTGCCGCTGGAATGCAGTGCGGAGAACGAGTTCATCGTCACCCCCGAACTGATAGCTTCGGCGTGCACGCCGCGCACCAAGGCCATAATCCTCGCCTACCCCAACAACCCCACGGGCGCCATAATGACGGGCGAACAGCTGAAGGCCATCGTGCCCGAGATAGAAAAGCGCGACCTTCTTGTCATCTCCGACGAGATCTACGCCGAGCTCACCTATACGGGCAGGCACGTTTCGATAGCTTCGATAGGGGATATGGCGCGGCGGACGGTGCTGATAAACGGCTTTTCCAAGGCGTTTGCAATGACGGGCTGGCGCGTGGGCTTCGTGTGCGCCCCGCCGGAGATAGACGACGCCATGTTCAAGATACACCAATACGCCATAATGTGCGCGCCGCGCGTAAGCCAGCACGCAGCCAACGCCGCGCTTTCCGAGGGCTTTTCAGACGGCTTTGCCGCGGTGGAGGAGATGCGCGAATCCTATAAAAAGCGCGGCGTGTTCATGGTCAACGCCTTTAACTCGCTCGGGCTTAAATGTTTCAGCCCCAAGGGTGCGTTCTACGTATTCCCGGGCGTGGAGTGCACGGGGCTCGACGGGGAGGAGTTTGCAAACCGCCTGCTTGCCGAAAAGAAGGTGGCGGTGGTGCCCGGCGGCGCGTTCGGCGCGGCGGGCAAACAGCACGTGCGCTGTTCCTATGCCACCTCGATGGCGCAGCTTGCCGAGGCGATCGCGCGCATAACCGATTTCGTAACGTCGGTACGCAGCGGCGGATGATCGCTTGCTTCGGCGCAGGTAAAAATGAAAGACGCGGATACTGCGGGCACGGCACTATGCCGTGCCCGCTTTTTGCATAAAGTAAATGCGCTGAAGTACGGGACGGCGGGTCCCTGCCGCGGGCAGGGTAAAAATGGCTGAATGCACGCAAAACATGGCGTAATATGCCGCAACGAACGCCGGCTATATTATAATGTGAGCTGCCGTACCGACGGTAAATATTGCATATTTATTACACCGTTTGTGCAAGAGTGTGCGGACTTTTTCACACAACGGTGCTATATTTGAAGGGCTGTAAAACAGAAAAAGAAAAGGAGACGGATTTACTATGCAGCAGAAAAGAAAGAATCTGAAAGCGGCCCTTGCAACGTTTGCGGCCGCGGCCATGCTCGGCGGCGCGGCGCTTGCCGCCCTGCCCGCTTACGCAATGGCGGCAGAACAGGCAGAAGGGACTGCGGAGGCGCCCGTGGTGTACGCCGACTGGAAGTTTGACGGCGCGTCCTCGACCGGCTCGCTCGGCGACAATACCCTGAAGGTGAAGGACGCGAGCGGCAACGGCAACGACCTTGAACTCGTAGTGTCGGCAAACGGCGCAAAGGCCTCGGACTTCCTCTCGTTCGAGAGCGCCTCGATGACGGGCGACGCGGCGGCGGGCAGCATGAAGTTCAAGGGCCTTAAAGAGGACGACCTCGAACAGCTTGACAACCTTACCGGCGAGGAGCGGGAAAACTACATTCTCAACGACCTCGGATACGCATATCTCCGCACCGTCGACGGCGCGCCCATCAATTCGCAGAAATTCGAGGACGGCTACACAATCGAGATAGTGTTCATGATGCCCGAAGACTACGACGCCTCCGACGCGTGGATGAACATACTCGCCCGCGAGGGCAGCGGCGCCAATCTCGGCAGCGGACAGTGGGACTACGAGGGCCATCACGGCACCATGCAGGTGAACATCTCCAACTGCAAGGAGATACAGTACATGACGCAGAACGCCGCCAACAGCAAGTTCAACAGCACGCTGTGGGGGCTTTCTATGGATAACGGCGGCGCGTGGTACCACATAGCCATCACCTGCGACGCCGAAGGCGACGCGCTCAGGGCATATACCAACTCGGGCGAATCTTTCCGCAACTACACGGGCGGCGGCATGGACGGCATGTATGCCTCCGAAGAGCAGCCCGACGGCGGCAAGTTCCGCATCGGCGCGGTAATAAGCGACGCCTCGTACAGGTGGTGCGATTCTTCCGAGGGCAACGATTTGCTCACCAAGCTGCTGCGCGGCAACATACAGGAGATACGCATCTCCGAAGGCGAGCTCTCGCAGGACAGCTGGCTGCTCGACCCCGCCGAACACGTCGGCACGTTCGGCAACAATAATCCCTACGGGCTTAAAAACGCGGGCAACTATACTTTCGCGTTCCTGCCCGACACGCAGAACACCATTAAGTTCACGCCCGAAGTTTCCGAAGCCGCCACCCGCTGGATGACGGAAAACCGCGAGGATGTGGGCCTGCGCGCAACCGTTCATGTGGGCGACCTTGTGGAAAACTGGGACAGCCCCGAACAGTGGCAGAGTGCGCAGAAGGCCTTTCTGCCCCTTGCCGAAGCGGGCATACCTTCGGCATATGTGCCGGGCAATCACGATATAAACAGCAACACGGCCGAAGTTTACCGCACCTATTTCGGCGAGGATTCCGACTATGCCGACGCCGTGGCCGAGGGCGGGTTCGACGTGGTGTTCGAACCTGCCGACGGGGCGAGCCGCGGCGCGGGCAGCTATATGTTCGTAGAGGGCGGCAGCTATACATACATGTTCGTGCAGATGATGTACGAGCCCAACGACGACGAACTCGACTGGCTGGACGCCGTACTCTCGCAGTATTCCGCATATCCCGCGGTAATAACCTCGCACAACATCTTCTCGTGCAGCGCCTCAAAGCCGGACGAGTGCGACCTCAACGAGCAGGGCGAAAGGATATGGAGCGTGGCAAGGCGGCACGACAACGTGTTCATGCTCACCGCGGGGCACAACCACGGCTCGGGCTTCATCGACCTTGAAAATGACTTCGGTAACCCCGTTATAGGCATGCTTGTGGACTACCAGTTCAGTTACAACGGCGGCAACGCGTGGTACCGCTTCATGGAGATGGACGAATCGGCGGATAAAATATACTTCTCCACGTTCTCGCCCTACGAGGCCTCGAGGGAGGAATCGGAAAAGACGGGCTATTTTGACCTCAACTTCATGACGGGCATCGGCAACGAGCGCACATACGACTTCGACTTCTCCGAAAGGTTCTCCTTCCAGAACACCGTTGCGCTCTCGCTCTCGGCCCCCGCAAAGACGGTCTACCGTACGGGCGAAACGCTCGATCTCACGGGGCTCGAAGTCACGGCCATCTCCCCCTCGCTCGCCCGCAGCGTGAGCGGCTATACCGTTTCGGCGCCGGATATGTCCGCGCCCGGAATGAAGACGGTCACCGTAACCTACGGCGGCAGGACGGCAAGTTTCAACATCTATGTCGAAGAGCCTGAATCCGCGGTTCCCCCCGCAGACGGCGGCAACGACGGCGGAGAATCCGCAGCGCCGGAGGGCGGGCTCACTGCCGGCGCGGCGCTCGGCATAGGCATTGCCGTTTCGGCAGTGCTTGCAGCGGCTGCCGCGGCTGCCGCTGTGTTCATGGCGCGCAGGAAGGGCTGAAGGCCTTTTGCATAACGGCAACGGCGGGTGCCGCTTAAAGCGGCGCCCGCAAAAAATTTTATGCGAACCATATTTTGTTGACAAATTTGCAGCATAATTATATAATAGTTCATATCTGTGTGGTTCCTTAAAGGAATCACTTTTGTTTTTGGCCCGCCGCTTTGCACGCTGACGCCGCGCGGACGGCGGCGGAATTAACGGAAAAAATCGCGGGATACCGCACAGAGGGGGCAATGCCCCTCATTTTCACGCCGGCGCCTTTACCGCCCGCGTGAGGGAGGTTTTTTATGGCAGATCAGATTTTCAAGATGACGCAGAAGAACTACGACGACCTTAAAACCGAGCTCGACTATCTCGTAAAGGTCAAGAGGCAGGAGATAATCGACCGCATCGCCGAGGCGCGCAGCCACGGCGACCTTTCGGAAAATGCCGAATACGACGCGGCCAGGGAGGAGCAGCGCTCCAACGAGGGCAAGATAGAGGAGCTCACCTATCAGATCAAGAACGCCGAGATCATCGCCGAGATCAAGGATAACTCCTATGTCCACCTCGAGAGCAAGGTCACCGTGCAGGACGAGGAGTTCGGCGACGTCGAGACCTACACCATCGCCAGCGTGACCGACGTAGACGTCATTGCCGGCCGCATTTCGGGCGAATCGCCCGTGGGCGCAGCGCTCATGCGCCGCAAGGTGGGCGACGTGGTATCCGTCCCCTGCCCCGACGGCTCCTCTTACAAACTCAAGATCCTTGCCATAGAGTAATAAGTTGTACGGCAACTTATTGCGCTACACTCATCATTCACTTATATCCGGTGTATTATGGAAGAAAATAAAAACCAGGCTCCCCTCACCGAGGAGGAGGAAACGGAGCGCCTTGCAGAACAGGCGCGCATACGCAGGGAAAAACTTGCCAAGCTCGTTGCCGAGGGCAGGAATCCCTATGAAAAGGTGAAGTACGGCGTCACCGCCGGCTCTGCCGCCATAAAGTCGGACTTTGAAAAGTTCGATGGCAAGGAGGTAAGCATAGCGGGCAGGCTTATGAGCCGCCGCATAATGGGCAAGGCCTCTTTTTCGCACATCTCCGACCGCGACGGACTCATACAGATATACGTAAAGCGCGACGACGTGGGCGAAGAGGACTACATGTCGTACAAAAAAGACTACGACATCGGCGACATAGTGGGCGTAAAGGGCTTCGTGTTCAGGACGCAGACGGGCGAGATCTCCGTGCACTGCACGCATATCGAGATGCTCTCGAAGGCCCTCCGTCCCCTGCCCGAAAAGCAGCACGGTCTCACCAACGTCGACCTCAAATACCGCCAGCGCGACCTCGACCTCATCGTAAATCCCGAGGTGCGCTCCACCTTCATAAAGCGCTCGCAGATAATCCGCGAAATACGCAACTATCTCGATAACCTCGGCTACCTCGAGGTGGACACGCCCGTGCTCACCACGCTGGAGATAGGCGCGGCGGCGCGCCCCTTCATAACGCATCACAACGCGCTGGACATAGACATGTACTTGCGCATAGAGACCGAGCTTTATTTGAAGAGGCTCATAGTCGGCGGGCTGGAGCGCGTTTACGAGGTCGGCCGCATCTTCCGCAACGAGGGCATGGACGCCTTCCACAACCCGGAGTTCACCACGGTGGAGATGTACCAGGCGTACACCGACTATAAGGGCATGATGGACCTTATCGAGGACATGTACCGCACCATTGCCCGCAAGGTATGCGGCAGCGACAGGATAACTTACCAGGGCACCGAGATAGACATGGGCGCCCCCTGGGCCCGCCATACCATGAAGGAGGCGGTAAAAAAATATTGCGGCGCCGACTACGACGAGTGGGCGGACGACGCCGCCGCGCGCGAGTGCGCGAAGAAGCTGGGCGTGGAGCCGGAAGAGGGCGAAAGGGCTACAAAGGGCCACGTGCTCATCGCGCTGTTCGAGGCGTTTGTCGAGGACAAGCTCATCCAGCCCACCATAATCTACGACTACCCCGTGGAAAATTCGCCGCTCGCCAAGCGCAAGCCCTCCGACCCCGCGTTCACCGAAAGGTTCGAATATTTCATCTGCTCCAAGGAGTTCGGCAACGCCTTCTCCGAGCTGAACGACCCCATCGACCAGAAGGAGAGATTCGTAAAGCAGGTAAGGGAAAAGCGCGCGCAGGAGCCGGGTTGCAACGCGCAGGTAGACGAGGACTTCATAACCGCGCTCGAATACGGCCTTCCCCCCACGGGCGGTCTCGGCATGGGCGTGGACAGGCTGGTCATGCTCCTCACCGACAGCCCCACCATAAGGGATGTGATACTGTTCCCCACGATGAAGCCTAAAAAATAAATTCTAATAACACCGCTTTCCCTTGCATATGCTTCGCACTACTTGTGCCGTGTTTGGCGGCGCTTCTTCATTCAGCGCCGCTTTCCCTCGAATATGCGTCGCAATACAGCGTCGTGTTTGCGGTTCCGTTCGGTCATGTACGTCTGTGTAC
>DVIK01000041.1 GCA_018711385.1 Candidatus Coproplasma avistercoris | reverse complement strand
GTGCCGTGATATCCACGCTTCAGATCGTGTTCGTATCAGTCCCTTACAGTATACCCCTCTCGCCGCGCAATAGCCTGCGGCAGGGCGCGCTCCGAACGGGAGTTTGTAAAAAAAAATTTTACCTCTGCGCGCAAATTTATTTTGGTAAAATATTGATTATAATTCCGATTTGTGTTACAATGGCTTTCGGAAAGCAATTCAAAACGGAGGAACACAAAATGCAGTATTCAAAAGACGTTGAAAATATGATTTGTGTTGCCAAGGGCGTGTCCGGCAGGTTCGAACACGGTCCCGCACCCATTCCCGAAGAAGGGCAGTGGATCCAGGCAAAGGAAATCAAGGATATCAAAGGTCTTACCCACGGCGTAGGCTGGTGCGCTCCTCAGCAGGGCGCGTGCAAGCTCACGCTCAACGTAAAGGACGGCGTTATCGAAGAGGCGCTCGTCGAGACCATCGGCTGCTCGGGCATGACCCACTCTGCCGCCATGGCCGCAGAGATCCTGCCCGGCAAAACCATCCTCGAAGCGCTCAACACCGACCTCGTGTGCGACGCCATCAACACCGCCATGCGCGAACTCTTCCTGCAGATAGTTTACGGCAGGACTCAGTCGGCCTTCTCCGAAGACGGCCTCGTCATCGGCGCCGGCCTTGAAGACCTCGGCAAGGGTCTTCGTTCCCAGGTTGGCACGATGTACGGCACCAAGCTCAAGGGCGTAAGGTATCTCGAAATGGCAGAGGGCTACGTCATCGCCATCGCCCTCGACAAGAACAACGAAGTCTGCGGCTACAAGTTCGTATCCCTCGGCAAGATGACCGACTTCATCAAAAAGGGCATGGGCCCCGCCGAAGCGTACGAAAAGTCCATAGGCACCTACGGCAGGTACACCAAGGAGCAGGGCGCCGTCAAGCACATCGACCCCAGAACGGACAAGGAGGTTGACTAATCATGGCACTTTTTGAAGGATATGAAAGAAGGGAGGCTAAGATACTCGCCACCCTCAAAGAATACGGCATCAACAGCATAGAGGAGTGCAGGGACATCTGCCTTTCAAAGGGCGTGGACTGCGACAAGATAGTCCGCGGCACCCAGCCCATCTGTTTTGAAAACGCGGTTTGGGCATACACCGTGGGCGCCGCCATCGCAATAAAGAAGGGCTGCGCCAAGGCAGCCGACGCTGCCGCCGCGATAGGCATCGGCCTGCAGAGTTTCTGCGTTCCCGGTTCGGTAGCCGAAAACAGGAAGGTCGGCCTCGGCCACGGCAATCTCGGCGCCATGCTCCTGCATGAAGACACCGACTGCTTCTGCTTCCTTGCGGGGCACGAATCCTTCGCCGCCGCAGAGGGTGCCATAAAGATAGCCGAAAACGCCAACAAGGTGCGCGTAAAGCCCCTTCGCGTAATACTCAACGGTCTTGGCAAGGATGCGGCCTACATCATCTCCCGCATCAACGGTTTCACCTATTGCAGGACGCAGTTCGACCCCTACACCGAAACGGTAAAGGTCATCGATACCGTCGCCTTCTCCGAGGGCAGCAGGGCCAAGGTAAAGTGCTACGGCGCAGACAGCGTTCCCGAAGGCGTTGCCATCATGCAGATGGAAAACGTATCGGTATCCATCACCGGCAACTCCACCAACCCCACGCGCTTCCAGCACCCCGTTGCGGGCACCTATAAAAAGTGGTGCAACGAAAACGGCAAGAAGTACTTCTCCGTTGCATCGGGCGGCGGCACGGGCAGAACGCTCCACCCCGACAACATGGCTGCGGGCCCTGCCAGCTACGGCATGACCGACACCATGGGCAGGATGCACTCCGACGCGCAGTTCGCAGGTTCCTCCTCCGTACCCGCGCACGTCGAGATGATGGGCCTCATCGGCATGGGCAACAACCCCATGGTCGGCGCCACGGTGGCCGTTGCGGTAGCCGTGCAGGAAGGCATGACCAAATAATCGCAAACAATGCATTGCGGCTGCGGGATATCCGCAGCCGCATATTTTATACATATTTTTATATCCGATTCCAAAATTCTTCCGTTGCGCCGCAAAGTTTATGTTTACCGCGCGCCGCGGCGTATTATAATTAAAGTGTACCATTATATTATATCGCAAGGTGTTTTATGCTCTGTCAGCGCTGTAAAAAAAACCAGGCAACCATGATCTCACAGGTGCCGCTGAACGGCGAAAAGGTGGGATACGCTCTATGTGCAAGCTGCTATGCCGAAATGTTCGGCTCTATAAATTCGGCCAACGGCGACATAATGGCGGGGCTTTTAAGTCAGCCGCAGCGCAAGCGTCCGCGCGCCTGCCCCGTCTGCGGGATGTCTTATTCTGAATTCGAGCGCACCGGCCTTCTGGGTTGCGCCGCCTGTTACGACGTGTTCAAGGATGAGCTGATGCCGTATATAAGGCGCATACAGGGCAAGACGGAACATGTGGGCAAGGTCGGCCCAAACGTGGGCGAACAGGAGCTCACCCGCACCCTTTCGCGCCTGCAGGAAGAACTTGAACAGGCCGTGCGCGAAGGAAAGTACGCCGTCGCAGCGCGCATCAACGATAAAATTTCCGAAGTGAGAGGCCGCATGGCGGGAGGGGAGGGCAAAAAATGAGCGACATTTCCCGCGGGACCCTCGTATCCACGCGCATAAGGCTGGCGCGCAATCTTCAGGGATATCCTTTCCCCTCGCACCTTAAAAACGAAAAGCAGGCTAAGGAGATAATAAGGCTGGTCTCTTCCGGCCTCAACCGCCTCGACGACTTTGTGCTCAAATACATGGATTCCGTCACCGAGTGGGAGGCCAGCTCGCTCAAAGAAAACCACCTCATCAGCCCCGCGCTCATCGCAAACAAGCGCTATTCGGGCGTGCTGATAAACGGCGACAGGAGCATCTCCGTAATGATAAACGAGGAAGATCACCTGCGCGAACAGTGTATACTCAAGGGCCTGCACCTGCGCAGGGCGTATGAACGCCTCTCGGAGATAGACGGCAAGATAAACCGTTCCATAAAGTTTGCCTACGACGAGCAGCTCGGCTATCTCACCGCGTGTCCCACCAATCTGGGAACGGGGCTGCGCGCGTCGGTAATGCTCTTTCTGCCCGCCATAACCATCAACGGTGCCATGCGCGAAGTCGTAAGGATAATCTCCCGCCTCGGGCTGACGGTGCGCGGCATCTACGGCGAAGGCAGCGAGGCCGAAGGCTACATGTACCAGGTGAGCAACGAGGTCACGCTCGGCGTCACCGAGGACGAGATAATCGCCCAGGTAGAGGAGGTGGCGCGCAAGATCTGCCAGCTGGAAGGCGCCGAGCGCGAAAAGCTGCTGCACGGCAAGCTCGGGCTTGCGGTAAAGGACAAGTGCATGCGCGCCTACGGCACTGCCGCCAACTGCGCAATACTCACCTCGGGCGAGCTTGCCTCGCTTGCCGCCGACATAAAGCTGGGCGCCTGCCTCGGGTACTACTCGATGCCGTCGCTCGAAGAGCTCGACGACATAGTCTCGCGCATGCAGCCGTGCAACATACTCTCCGCCGCGGGCGGCCAGCTCACCGCGGAAGAACGTGATGTCTACCGCGCGGAATATGTGTGCGAGCACATCAGAAAACTTGTAAAATTCAGCAATTGAACGGCATATATGCCGCAATCAATGCGGAAAGCGACCGGCTTTCCGCGGCTGTAAGGAGGAAAAGCAATGGAAGATTTCGGTAAATTCACAAGCAATCTCCGTTCTGTTATAGAAAGCGCCGAGGGCGCGGCGCAGCTCTTCGGGACGAGCTATATAGGCAGCGAGCACATAGTGTTTGCCATGCTCAACACGCCCGAATGCACCGCGTGCAAGGTGATGGAGGCCTGCGGCGTGGAAGAGGCCGTGTTCAGGGCATACTTTGCGCGCTCCATCGATGAAAATTCGATAATAAAGGGCTTCACGCCCCGCACCAAGCACATGCTGATGCAGGCGGTGGAGGTAGCGGTAAGGCTGGGCGGCGACAGTGCGCTGGCCGGCACCGAGCACATGCTCTACGCCATAATGGCGGAGCCGACCTGCCTCGCCATGCGCATATTCAGCGCCATGGGCGTAAACGTCACCCGCCTCGTCTCGAGGCTGGAGGTCGTGCTGCACGAGGGCTTCAACGAGGAAAAGGAGGAGATAAACCTCGATCCCTTCGAGTCGTTCGTCTCCAAGTTTGCCGAACAGCAGCGCCCCTCGGCCCATGCCGAGCGCAAGTCGGATTCCCTTGGCGGCGAAATAGAAAAGTACGGAGTCAACCTCACGCAGAAGGCGCGCGAGGGCAAGATAGACCCCGTCATAGGCCGCAAAAAGGAGATAGACAAGATAATCCAGGTGCTCTCGCGCCGTACCAAGAACAACCCGGTGCTCATAGGCGAGCCGGGCGTCGGCAAGTCGGCGGTCGTGGAGGGACTGGCGCAGGCCATCGTGAACAACCAGGTGCCCGACCTGCTCAAAAACAAGATAGTGTTTTCGCTCGACCTCGCCAGCATGGTGGCGGGCTCGAAATACCGCGGCGACTTCGAAGAGCGCCTGAAAAACGCCATAAACGAGGTAAAGAACAACGGCAACGTCATATTGTTCATCGACGAGATCCATCAGATAGTCGGCGCGGGCGCCACCAGCGACGGCAGCATGGACGCGGCCAATATCTTAAAGCCCATGCTCGCACGCGGCGAATTGCAGACCATAGGAGCCACCACGCTCGAAGAATACCGCAAATATATCGAAAAGGACGCCGCGCTCGAACGCCGCTTTACGCCCGTCCAGGTGGATGAACCTTCGGTAGAGGACACGGTGGAGATACTTCGCGGCCTGCGCGACAAGTACGAGGCGCACCACAAGGTGGTCATCACCGACGAGGCGATAATCGCCGCGGCAACGCTCTCCGACAGGTACATCACCGACAGATACCTGCCCGACAAGGCCATCGACCTCATCGACGAGGCTGCCTCGCGCGCGCGCCTCAACAGCTACAACACCCCCGAAGAGGTCAAGGAGCTGGAAGAAAAGCTCAAACGCCTCAACGCCGAAAAGAACAAGGCCGCCAAGGACGAAAACTACGTTCAGGCGCAGAAGCTGCTCGACGAAATAACCGCCGTGCAGCAGCAGATAAATTCCGCGCGCAAGGACTGGCGCGGCAGCACAAATACCAGCGGCAACGCGCCCTCTATCGGCTCCAACGAGATCGCCGACATAGTAAGCGGCTGGACGGGCGTGCCCGTCACCAAGCTCACCGAGCAGGAGAGCGAAAAGCTCCTTCACCTCGAAGAGAACCTGCACAAGCGCATCGTCGGGCAGGACGAAGCCGTCTCCGCCGTGTCGCGCGCCATCCGCAGGGCAAGGGCGGGTCTCAACGAACCCAACAAGCCGATAGGCTCCTTCATCTTCGTCGGCCCCAC
>DVIK01000040.1 GCA_018711385.1 Candidatus Coproplasma avistercoris | reverse complement strand
GGTGGTGGAATACAACTCCCGCTTCGGCGACCCCGAAACGCAGGTGGTGCTGCCCATGCTGAAGACCGACCTGATGGATATCTTCGAGGCGGTCACCGACGGCAGGCTTGCCGATATAAATATAGAGTGGGATAAGGGCGCGTGCGTGTGCGTGGTGCTCGCCTCGGGCGGCTATCCCTCCCGCTACGAAAAGGGCAAGGAGATAACCATAGGCGACGTGGGCGATTGCCAGATAGTGCATGCCGGCACCGCGATAAAGGACGGCAAACTCGTAACGGGCGGCGGCAGGGTGCTGGGCGTGGTGGCCAAGGGCGCCGATATCGAAGAGGCGCGCAAAAAGGCATATGCCGCAGCAAAAAATATCAGTTGGGACGGCATGTACTACCGCAGCGACATAGGCATAAAATACCGCGAAGGTTAAAACTGCAATGCTTGCGGCATATGTGCCGCTCAATTCAGATAAAATACTTTTTACCGCACAAATAAACGCTTGGAGCGCACGATGATATACAGAATTTTTGTTGAAAAGAAGGACAATTTACAGGCCAAAAAGGTGAAGGAGGAGGCGAAGAACCTGCTCTCCATAAACGACATAACCGACGTCCGCCTGCTCATCCGCTACGACGTGCAGGGCATGACGGAGGAAGAGCTCGAAGCCGCCATCCCCGGCGTATTCTCCGAACCGCCCGTAGACAACGTCTACAGGGAAAAGGTGCAGTTCGGCAGGGACTATGCCGTGTTTGCCATCGCCTACCTCACAGGCCAGTACGACCAGCGGGCAGACAGCGCCGCGCAGTGCGTGCAGCTGCTCACCATGGGCGAACGCCCGCTGATAAAGTGCGCCCGCGTGTATGCGGTCAAAGGTGCCTCGCCCGAAGAGGTCGAAAAACTCAAAAAGCACCTCATAAATCCCGTGGAGAGCGAGGAAGTGGGCCTTGAAAAGCCCGAAACGCTCGTGCACGAGCACGTCGAGGCCCCCGACGTGGAGAACGTCGAAGGCTTCATCTCCATGACCGACGAAGATATCGCCGCCTACCACAAAAGGATGGGCTTTGCGATGTCGGCGGAGGACCTTGTTTTCGTGCGCGACTATTTCATATCCGAACATCGCGACCCCACCGAAACTGAACTTAAAGTAATAGATACATACTGGTCGGATCACTGCCGCCACACCACGTTCGCGACCGAGATAACCGACGTTAAGATAGAGGGCTCGAACAAGCGCGTCAGGGAGGCTTACGGGCTCTATAAGGATCTCTTCAAAGAGCTGTATGCCGGAAGGACGGACAAGTATCCCTGCCTGATGGACATAGCCACCATAGGCGCAAAGAAACTTAAAAAGGACGGCAAGCTGCCCAACCTCGACCAGTCGGACGAGATCAACGCCTGCTCTGTAAACGTGGATGTGGAACTCGACGGCAAGCCCGAAAAATACACCGTCATGTTCAAGAACGAAACGCACAACCACCCCACCGAAATAGAACCTTTCGGCGGAGCGGCCACCTGCCTGGGCGGCGCCATACGCGACCCCCTTTCGGGCCGCACGTATGTGTTGCAGTCCATGCGCATAACGGGCGCGGCAGACCCCACCGAACCTTTGGAAAACACCCTTCCCGGCAAGCTGCCGCAGCGCGTGATAACCACCACTGCGGCGGCGGGCTTCTCCTCCTACGGCAACCAGATAGGCCTTGCCACGGGCGAGGTCGAAGAGGTGTATCATCCCGGCTACAAGGCAAAAAGGCTGGAGACGGGCTTCGTCGTGGCGGGCGCAAAGTCCGACATGATCTACCGCGAGCGGCCGAAGGAGGGCGACGTCATCATCCTTCTGGGCGGCGAAACGGGCCGCGACGGCTGCGGCGGTGCCACCGGCTCTTCCAAGGCGCACGATAAAAAGTCGGTGCAGACCTGCGGCGCCGAGGTACAGAAGGGCAACGCCCTCACCGAGCGCAAGCTGCAGAGGCTGTTCCTCAATAAAGAGGCCACCCGCAAGATCAAAAAGTGCAACGACTTCGGCGCGGGCGGCGTTTCCGTGGCGATAGGCGAACTCTCCGACGGCGTGGAAATAAGGCTCGACCTCGTGCCCAAGAAGTACGAAGGCCTCTCCGGCACCGAACTTGCCATCTCGGAATCGCAGGAGCGCATGGCGGTGGTGGTATCGCCCGAAGACGTACCCGAATTCATAAGGCTGGCTGCGGAAGAGAACCTCAGCGCCACTCCCGTGGCAAAGGTAACGGCAGACAGGCGCATGCGCATGTTCCACCGCGGCAGGGCTATAGTGGATATCTCCCGCGACTTCCTCGACACCAACGGCGTAAAGCAGCGCATGCCCGCCGAGATAACGGAGAACGACACCGACTTCTTTGCCCCCGTGGCGGGCAGCGATTTCGGCCCCGATATGCTCAAAACTCTCTCCGACCTCAACGTCTGCTCCAAGAAGGGGTTGTCGGAGATGTTCGACTCCACCATAGGCGCAAAGTCGGTCTACATGCCCTTCGGCGGCAAAAACCAGCTCACCCCCGTAACCGCCATGGCGGCAAAGATAGTGGGGGGAGAGACCGACGACTGCACAGTGTCGGCATACGGCTACAACCCCAATCTGATGAGCTCCTCGCCGTTTGCGGGCGCAATATACTCCATAGTAACGTCTGTGGCAAAAGTAGTGGCGGCGGGCGCAAAGATGGAGGATATCCGCCTCACCCTGCAGGAATTTTTCATGCGCCTGCGCGAGGATAAAAAGCGCTGGGGCGTTCCCCTTTCGGCGCTTCTGGGCGCGCTGTACGCGCAGATAAATCTCGGCCTCGCGGCAATCGGCGGCAAGGACTCGATGAGCGGTTCGTTCGAGGATATCGACGTGCCTCCCACGCTCATATCCTTCGCAATAGCACCCGCAAAGGCCTCGAAGCTCATCACCAACCTGCCCGAAAGGGAGGGCCAAAAGCTGTGGCTGCTCCCCATGAAAAAGGACGGCGACTTCATCCCCGATTTTGCATACCTCAAAAAGCTGTATTCCGCCGTTAATTCGGGCATATGCGCGGGCGTAATAAGACACGCCACCGTTATAGAACAGGGCGGCATAGCCGCCGCCGTGGCAAAGAGCTGCTTCGGCAACGGGCTGGGCTTCGGCTTTGCCCTCCCTTCCGACGAGCTGTTCACCGAACGCTACGGCGACATCATCGTGTGCGCCGACGACATATCTTCGCTCGGCGTCGACGCGGTGTATATCGGCGAAACGGCGCGGGGCGGCTTCGCGTGCGGCGGCAAGGCCGTCGCCTATAAGGACGCCCTCTCCGCATACACTTCAAAACTCAGCGGCGTGTTCCCCGCAACGGCTCCCGCCGAAGGCGGCATCCCCGACTGCGACTTTTCGGGGCGCGGCGCGTTCGCGGGCCTCGGCTTAAAGGCCAAGCCGCGCGTGTTCATCCCCGCATTCCCCGGCACCAACTGCGAGCTCGATACCGAACGCAAGTTCCGCCTTGCGGGCGCCGAAACGGAGATACTGGTCATACGTAACCGCTCCCCCCGCGACATAGAGGAGAGCGTGCAGGCGATAATAAGCGCGATAGAGCGCGCCAACATGATAGCCTTCCCCGGCGGCTTCTCGGGCGGCGACGAGCCCGACGGCTCCGGCAAGTTCATTGCCACCACCTTCAAGAACCCCGCCGTGTCCGAAAAGATAGCCGAACTGCTCGAACGGCGCGACGGCCTCATCCTCGGCATCTGCAACGGCTTCCAGGCGCTCATAAAGCTCGGGCTGGTGCCCTACGGCAAGGTCAGCCCGCTCACCGCAGGCTCGCCCACGCTCACATACAATAACATCTCCCGCCACGTGTCCACGCTCGTCGATATAAGGGTGGCATCGGTAAAGAGCCCCTGGCTTGCGGCGTGCAGGGTGGGCGAGGTCTACACCGTTCCCGTCTCCCACGGCGAAGGCAAGCTGATAGCGCCCGCTGCCGAGCTCGAAAAGATGAGGGTAAACGGCCAGATCGCCACCCAGTACTGCGACATGAACGGCGCGCCCACCATGCAGAGCCCCTTCAACCCCAACGGCAGCATGTGGGCGATAGAGGGCATCACCTCGCCCGACGGCAGGGTGTACGGCAAGATGGGCCACTCGGAGCGCACGGGCGAAAACCTGTATAAGAACTGCCCCGGCAACTTCGACATGAAGATATTCGAAAGCGGCGTAAAATACTTCAAGTAAGTTCTTAAAAGCGAGTAACGGCGTAAAATCACGGTATTCAACCGCAGGTTGCATAAAATACAACCTGCGGTTTGGCATAATCAACTTATCGCTGCCCGTGCCGCTCGGAATTGCGTTGCGCCTTGCCGCGAAGCGCGGAATGCCGGGCATAGGCGCAGGCGGCATAAAGGAACTCGGTCGGGCTGTGCGCCGCGCAAAAAAAGTGTGGGGCAGGTTGACCCTTATAGAGGTGTTTGCCGCCGACGGTACGCACATAAAAATCATATTATAGTACCTTACAGTCAGCAGTGCGCGCGGCGTGTCTTGTGCGGCGGCGCAAAAATTGCGCCGCCGCATACTTTACAACCACAAAATATTGTGTTATAATTATAAAAAGCACAAAAAGGGGTATGCGCAATGAAGTGTATATACTGCGGCTGCGAAGACAGCAAGGTAATAGACAGCCGTTCCGCCGACGAGGGCAGGACCATCCGCAGAAGAAGGGAGTGCCTCGCCTGCGGCAGGAGGTTCACCACCTACGAAACGATAGAGGACACGCCCGTGCTCGTCATAAAGGCGAGCGGCAACCGCCAGGCGTTCGACCCGCAGAAGATAAAGAACGGCGTGATAAAGGCGTGCGAAAAGCGCCCCGTGCCCATGGCCAAGATCGACGCCCTCGTGGACAGCGTCTCAAAGCAGGTCTATAACTCCATGGAGCAGGAGATCTCGTCCAAGGCCATCGGCGAGATGGTCATGAAGGAGCTCAAAGAGATCGACGAGGTTGCATACGTCCGCTACGCCTGCGTATACCGCTCGTTCAACGATATATCCAGCTTCATGGCCGAATTGCAGAGCCTTATGGAGAACAAGGGCGAGAGCAAAAAGTGACCGCAAAACGCATATTTTTCAATTAAATCCCACATACTGCCGCCTCTTTTCAAGGGGCGGTTTTGAACGGAGGGCGGAATGACCCGCAAAGTAAACATAGGCGGCGTGCCCGTGGGCGGCGGCGAAAGCGTAAAGGTGCAGTCCATGTGCACGGTAAAGACCTCGCACACCGAGGAGGTGTGCGCCCAGATATCCGCGCTGAAAGCCGCCGGGTGCGACATAGTGCGCGTGTCCGTGTTAGACAGGGACGACGCCGCCGCCATAACGCAGATAAAGGCGCAGACGGGCGTCCCGCTCGTCGCCGATATACACTTTTCGGCGGAGCTCGCCGTCGCCGCGATAGAGGCCGGGTGCGACAAGGTGCGCATAAACCCCGGCAACATCGGCGGGGAGGAAAAGGTAAAGCTCGTCGCCGACTGCATAAGGGCGCACGGGATAGCGGTGCGCGTCGGCTCCAATACGGGCAGCCTCGAAAGGCGCTTCCTGCAAAAGTACGGCGTCAGCCGCGAGGCGCTCGTCGAGAGCGCGCTTTTCAGCGTGGCCATGCTCGAAAAGTACGGCGTAAACGACATAGTCATCTCCGTAAAGGCAAGTTCGGTGCCGCTCACCTACGGCGCCTACACGCTGCTTTCGCAGCGCACGGACTACCCGCTGCACATCGGCGTGACCGAGGCGGGAACTTACGATTCGGCGATAGTAAAGTCATCGGCGGCGCTGGGCGCGCTGCTTCTGAACGGCATAGGCGACACGATGCGCGTTTCAATAACGGGCGACCCCGTGCGCGAGGCGGTCGCCGCGCACGAGATCCTTCGCGCCGTCGGGCTTGAAAACGGCTTTGCCGACGTGATATCCTGTCCCACCTGCGGCAGGTGCATGTGGGATTCCGCCGCGCTCGCCGAGCGGGTGACCGAGCTTGTGAAAAATGTAAAGAAGCCGCTTAAAATAGCGGTGATGGGCTGCGTGGTCAACGGCCCGGGCGAGGCTGCCGGGGCCGACATAGGCATAGCCGGCGGCAACGGCTACTGCGTGATATTCAGAAAGGGCGTCCCCGCGGCAAAGGTCCCCGCAGACGAGGCGGAAGAAGCATTCATAAGGGAGATAAAACGGCTTACAGATGGTTGAAGACATACTTTCGCGCGTCCGCGCGGCGGACGGGCTGAAAAACGCAATATTCGGCGGGGTGATGCTCGAACAGGCGAGCGGCGAGGTGACCGTGAACATAGTCACCGACCGCGCCTACACGCAGACCGACTACGATGCGGCGGTGGCGGCGGTGCGCCCCTTCGTGCCCGACTGCTTTTCGCTCAGCGTGCACATAAGCAAGCTTTCGCCCGACTGCTCGATGGTAAAGCGCAAAATAATCTCGCTCATATCGGAAAATTTCCCCGCGCTTTCGTCGGTCATAGGCGAGGGCGATGTAAGCGTCGCCCGCACCGAAGAGGGCTTTTCGTTTGAAATACGCGCCCTTCCGGGCGCCCGTTCGGAGGAGATGGTGCGCGAGGTGTGCGCCATGCTCAAAAAGTGCTACTGCGGCAATTTCTTCGGCTGCGTGGCGGAAGAAAAGATAGATACCTCCGGCATCGTGGTCGAGCGAGAAGCCGAGGAGGCCGAATACGAAACTCCCGTCCGCTCGTTCGAAATACAGAACTTCGAGCCCGTCGAAGGCGGCGAAAAACTCACGCGCGCCATATATATCGGCGACTTCAACTTCGTCTCCGAAAGGGCGGTGGTTTGCGGCACCGTGCTCGACGTGAGCGAGCGCGCATATACCCGCTCCAACGGCGAGGAAAAGCCCTACTTCAACTTCACCATCACCGACGGCACGGGCAACCTGCGGCTCACGTGGTTTTCTCGCAAGCGCTCGCTGGACAAGGTGCGCGCCATAAAGGCCGGCGAAAGCATAGCGTGCGTCTGCCGCAGCGAGGTGCGCGGCGGCATGCTGCGCTATACCGCCACAGAGATCGGCTACGGCTCCCGCCCGGAAAATTTCGTGCCCGAAAAACGCCCCTCGCGCCCCGTCCCCAACGGCTACCACACCATAAAGCCGCAGCCGTTCACCGACTACACACAGACCGATCTGTTCACAGACTCTTCGCTGCCCGAGTGCTTCAGGGGCACCTCGTTCGTGGTGTTCGACCTCGAGACAACGGGCCTTTGCACCGTGCCCGTCCCCGGCGAGATGGACGGCATAATCGAGCTCGGCGCCTTCAAGGTCATCGACGGCGAGATACGCGAAAAGTTTTCCACATTCGTTAATCCCGAGCGCCCGGGGAAACTCGACCCGCGCATAGTCGAACTTACGGGCATCACCGACGCCGACGTAAAGTCCGCGCCCGGCTATAAGGACGTGCTGCCCGACTTCGTAAAGTTCTGCGACGGCTCGGTTCTCGTCGGCCACAACGCCATAGGCTTCGACTTCAAGTTCATCGACTTCTACTGCCGCGAACTCGGCTACGCTGTCGAGGGCAGGGTGATAGACACCCTGTTTTTGTCGCAGCAGCTTCTGCGCCTTTCCAACAACAAGCTCAACACCGTCGCCGAGCACTTCGGCGTGACCTTCAATCACCACAGGGCGGAGGACGACGCGCTCGCCACGGCAAAGATATTCATCGAGCTGATAAAAATCAAAAAATCTTTCCCCGATTATTGAAAGAAGGTTGCAAAATGCAAAACGCTGTGTTATAATGGTTACAGACTTAATACTTATGTTTAAGATTGAGTGCCTTGACAAGGGGCACTCAATCGCCGTATATGGGGCAGGTTGATCGCAACATATATGCGCACCTTTCGGAGGCAGAGTTTGAAATTCAGACCGGCGGAAGAGATAATCGCCTTTCTTTCTCCCATAGCTTCGTCTGTGGGCGTCGAGATAATAGACGTCGAGGCGAAGGGCGAAAATCTCACCATCTTTATCGACAAAGAGGGAGGCGTCGACCTCGACGCCTGCGAAAAATTCCACAATGCCATCATGGACCCCATCGACGAGCTCGACCCCAGTTTCGGCGCTTCCTACACGCTCAACGTGTCCAGCCCCGGCGTAGACAGGCCGTTCAAGACCGAGCGCGACTTTTTGCGCAATCTCGGCAAGGACGTCGAAGTAAAGCTCTACGCCCCGTTAAAGGGAAAGAAGCTGATCGAAGGCGAGCTTGCCGCCTTCGACGAAAATTCGGTCACGCTTAAGATAGGCGCCGCCGAAGAGAAGATAAACAGGAACAGGATCGCAAAAATCAACTGCGCGGTAAAATTCGACTGACGCGCGTTGCACGGCCGCAAAAAGTGCGGCGTCTTCAACTCAAAACAGGAGATATGATATGACTAACAAAGATTTTTTCCTTGCGCTCGACGACCTTGAAAAGGAGAAGGGCATACCCAAGGACGTGTTCATCGAAGCGCTCAAAAACGCGCTCGTTTCGGCATGCAAAAAGCAGTACGCCGGCACCGTGGGCGAAGTCGACATAAAGCTCAATCCCGAAAAGGGCTCTTTCGACTTCTATTCGGTAAAGACTGTCGTCGAAGAAGTGACGGACAGGGAAAAGGAAATTTCTTTGCAGGACGCCCAGGCGATCAAAAAGAGCTATAAGCTCGGCGACAGGGTAATGGAAAAGTTTGTTCCCAAGGACTTTTCGCGCATCGCCGCGCAGACGGCCAAGCAGGTCATCCTTCAGAAGATACACGAAACCGAGCGCGACGCCGCCATGAGCGAATTTGCCGACAAAGAGGGCGAGCTGCTTATCGGCGTGGTGCGCAAGAAGGACATTAAGAATATATATCTCGACCTCGGCAAGGGCCAGATAGAGGGCGTGCTGCTTCCCTCCGACCAGGTTCCCGGCGAGCACTACGAAATAAACGACAAGGTAAAGGTATTCGTAAAGCGCGTAAAGAGCGGCTATAACGGCGCCCAGGTGCTTGTCAGCCGCACCTCGCCCGGGCTCGTGCGCAAGCTGTTCGAAGAGGAGGTGCCCGAAATAAAGCAGGGTACCGTGGAAATAAAAGAGATCAGCCGCGAGGCAGGTTCGCGCACCAAGATGGCGATATACTCCAACGACCCGCGCGTAGACGCCATCGGCGCCTGCGTGGGCAATAAGGGCGCAAGAGTGAACGCCGTGGTCGCGGAGCTCGGCGGCGAAAAGATAGACATAATCCCCTGGAGCGAAGATCCCCTCGAATTCATAGCCAAGGCGCTCTCGCCCGCTAAGGTCATCTCCGTTACCCAGCTCGACGGCGAAAAGACCGCCATGGCGGTCGTTCCCGACGACAAGCTCTCGCTTGCCATCGGCAAAGACGGCCAGAACGCCAGGCTCGCCGTAAGGCTCACCGGCTGGAAGATAGACGTAAAGAGCCGCAGCGCGGCCGAAAAGCTCGGGATCGCGCCCGCGGCCGAGGGTGAACAGCCCGCAGAAGAAGAATAAGATGCCTAAGACCAAAAAGATCCCGCTGCGCATGTGCATAGCCTGCCGCGAGCTGAAGGAAAAGAGGGATATGCTGCGCATAGTAAAGAACGCGCAGGGCGAAATATTCATCGATTTTTCATCCAAGGCTCCGGGTCGCGGCGCATACATCTGCAACTCACCCGACTGCGTTAAGAAGCTTAAAAAGCAGCGGCTGATAAACAAGGTTTTCTCCTGCGAGGTGCCCGAAGAGGTGTACGCCCGCATAGAGGAGGAGTATTTTGGAAAAAAAGACTGACGCCGGCAAATACATAGGCTTCTGCCTGCGCGCCCGCAAGATAACGCTTGGCACGGGCGCGGTTGACTGCCTTAAACGCGGGGTCTGCCTGATAATGGTCTGCTCCACGGCGTCGGAAAACTGCTTCAGGCTTGCGTGCAAATTTGCCCGCAGGCACTCCTGCCCGCTGATGATATGCAGATGCGGGCTGGAAAACGTCGTGCACAGGCCGGGGTGCAAGCTGGCTGCAATAACCGACGCCAACCTTGCAAAGGCCGTTTTAGCCGCGGCCGACGATAATTATGAAATATATGCTGGAGGCATAAACTGATATATGGCAAACAAGTACGAAAACGCTGAAAATATAGGAAAGCTGTTATCCGGCGGCGCCCTTTCCGAGCTCAACAAAAAGGTAGGGGCGTCCGAAAGGCGCATGTCCGAGATACTCAAAAAGCTGTCCGATATGGAGAGCGCTATTCAGGCCGCCAAAAAACAGGAAGAGGAACGCAGAGCGGCAGAGGCGGCAGAGGCGGAAAAGGCAAAACAGCCCGCGCCCGCACCTGCCGACGAGGAGGTCAGGCCCGAACCTGCTCCCCCCGTAAAGGCGGAAGTTTCCGAAAAGGCTCCCGCGGCAGAGACGCCCGCGCCCGCAAAGGAGGAAAGGCAACCCGCACCCGCGCCCGCTCCCGTAAGCGAGGCAAAGCCCGCGGCAAATCCTGCGCCCGAAAGGCGACCCGCCGCCCCCGCAAGGGAGGGCGACAGCCGCGCCAGGCAGCCCCGTACCGCCCAGCCCCAGCAACAGGGTACGTCCTCCGGCAGACCCAGGCAGAACGACAACCGCACCTTCGTCAACAGGGACACCCGTCCCCCCCGTCCCGGTCAGGGCGCGCGCCCCGGCGCTCCCCGCCCCGCAGGCGCACAGGGCAGGCCCTCGGCTCCCCGCCCCGCGGCGGGCGGTGCAAGGCCCGCGGCCCCCTCGGCGGCAAAACCTGCAAAGAACTTCGGGCCGGATAAAAAGAAGGGCGGCGACAGGACTTACTACGAAAAGGAGAAGAAGCCGCTCAACAAGCGTTCGCTGCAGAAGCAGCAGGGCGCCAGCGTGGAGGACTTCGACGACGAGAGGGGCGTTTACCGCAAGGTGCGCACCAAAAAGGCGGCAAAGAGCGCCGTCCAGACCATAAAGATAGAGCGCGCCGTCGTGACTACCGACAATATCCCCATCAAGGTGCTCTCTGAAAAATTGGGCGTCACCGCGGTGGAAATAACCAAGCGCCTGTTCAAGGACGGCATAGTTACCACGGTTAACGGCTCCATAGACTATGAAACGGCGTTCATGATAGCCGCAGACCTCGGCATAGAGCTCGAATACAAACCCGAAAAGACGGCGGAGGAGATGCTCATTGAAAAGCAGGCCGACACCGTGGAGGAGATCGAAAGCCTCGTGCCCCGCGCTCCCGTCGTAACGGTCATGGGCCACGTCGACCACGGCAAGACCTCCCTTCTGGACTACATCCGCAAGACCAAGGTCACCGAAGGCGAGGCGGGCGGCATAACCCAGCACATAGGCGCATACTCGGTCACGGTAAACGGCAAAAAGATAACCTTCCTCGACACTCCCGGCCACGAGGCGTTCACCGCTATGCGCGCTCGCGGCGCCCAGGTCACAGACATCGTAGTGCTCGTCGTGGCGGCCGACGACGGCATCATGCCGCAGACGGTAGAGGCGATAAACCACGCAAAGGCGGCAGACGTAACCATAATCGTCGCCGTCAACAAGATAGACAAGGTCGGCGCGGATATCAACAGGGTAAAACAGGATCTCACCAACTACGGCCTGGTGCCCGAAGAGTGGGGCGGCGATACCATAGTCTGCCCCGTGTCTGCAAAGACGGGCGAGGGCGTGGATAACCTGCTCGAAAACATACTGCTCGTGGCGGAAATGAAGGAACTGCTCGCCAACCCCGAAAGGGAGGCGCGCGGCACCATAATCGAAGCCAAGCTCGACAAGGGCATGGGACCCATGGCAAGCGTGCTCGTCCAGAACGGCACCCTGCACACCGGCGACAATATAATCTCCGGCACCGTTACCGGCCGCGTCCGCGCCATGATCGACGAAAACGGCAGGCAGGTAAAGGCGGCGGGCCCCTCTACGGCGGTTTCAGTGCTCGGCTTCGAAGATGTTCCCGGGGCGGGCGAACCAATCTACGCCGTCTCCCAGGAACTGATGAAGCAGGTCATCGAAGAGCGCAAGCGCAAGGAGAGCGAGGCGCGCGTTCAGCAGACTTCCAAGATAACGCTCGACGACGTGTTCGGCAAGATAGCCGAAGGCAACATGAAGACGCTCAACCTCATCATAAAGGGCGACGTCCAGGGCTCCGTCGAGGCGGTGAAACAGTCGGTCGTAAAGCTCTCCAACGACGAAGTTCAGGTAAAGGTCATCCACAGCGGCGCCGGTGCCGTGAATGAATCGGACGTAATGCTCGCCGATTCCTCCGACGCGATAATCCTCGCCTTCAACGTCCGTCCGGATGCCAAGGCCAGGGCACTTGCAGAGCGCAGCAAGGTCGATGTCCGCACCTACCGCATAATCTACGACCTACTCGACGATATCAGTGCGGCGCTCAACGGCATGCTCGCGCCCAAGTATCAGGAAATATACATGGGCAAGTGCGAAGTCCGCCAGGTATTCCGCATCACCGGCGTGGGCAACGTGGCAGGCTGCTACGTGACCGACGGCAAGATAGTCCGCGGCGGCAAGCTGCGCATCTACCGCGACGACGTGCTCGTCGTCGAGGGCAACGTAAAGCAGCTCAAGCGCTTCAAGGACGACGTAAAGGAGGTCAACTACGGCTTCGAATGCGGCTGCGCCATCGATGGCTTCAACGATATCAGGATCGGCGACGTCATCGAGTGCTATATAATACAGGAGATCCCCAGAAAATGATCGTCTCCGTCCGTGGGATTCCCGTGCGCGGCGGTAATTTTCAGATCATAAGGTAAAGATAATGAAAGGTTTACGCGGCGAAAGGCTGGCAAGCGAATTTCAGAAGGCCGTTTACGAGATAATCTCGCGCAGACTGCGCGACCGTGTGGGCGGCCTGTCCGCCATCATCAGCGTGACGGGCGCGGACGTCGCTCCCGACCTCAAAACGGCAAAGATTTATATAAGCATATTCGATCCCGACGAGTCGAAAAAACAGTTCACCTTCGAGGCGGTGAAGCAGAACGCAGGCTTCATCCGTCACGAGCTTGCCGGCATGCTCCGCATACGCACCGTACCCGCGCTTACGTTCATTCTCGACGGAAGCATGGAATACGGCGCCCATATAGACGAAATACTCGGCAGGCTCGGCACCGAACATAACGATGATAAATGAAAAGCAGATAGCGGCAGCGGCCGCACAACTCAACAGGGCGCAGTGCGCGGCAATATTCTGCCACGCCCGCCCCGACGGCGACGCCCTCGGCAGCGGCATGGCGCTCTGCCTTGCCATGCGTGCCGCAGGCAAAAGGGCGTTCCTGTGCTGCGAAGACCCCGCGCCCGAAAAATTCAGCTTTCTGCCCGCTCTCGGCGGCATATGCAATGCCGTCCCGGACGAGCAGTTCGATACATTCATCGCCGTAGACAGTGCCGACGTCGCCCGCCTGGGCTCGCTCGGACACGCCTTTTCAAGGTTCCGCGGCGAAACTGTGAATATAGACCACCACATCTCAAACACCGGTTACGCAAACATCAACTGCGTGTGCGAATGTTCGGCAACGTGCGAACTCATGCCCGAAGTGTTTGCAGCCGCAGACTTCGTAATAACTCCGGAGATAGCCGACCTTCTGATGCTCGGGCTGATGACGGACAGCGGTTCGTTTACCCACAGCGATGTCACCGCTCATACGTTTTCAGTTGCCGCGCAGCTGCGTGCGGCGGGCGCCGACGTCACGGAGATAAATTACCGCATGTTCGCCTGCCAGAAAAAGCAGCGCGCGCTGCTGTTCAGGCGTGCGCTCGCAAACCTGCGCTTCGCGCTCGATGACAGGCTTACGTTCATCCTCGTAAAATCGCGCGACCTCGAAGAGACGGGCGCCGACCGCAGCATGACCGAAGGCTTTGTGGACTACCCGCTCACAATAGACGGGGTAGAGGTCTCCGTCTCGTTGCTGGAAATGAAGCCGGGGCAATACAAGGCCTCGCTTCGCAGCAAGGGCAAAGCCAACGTAAACGCCGTCGCGTCCGCGTTCGGCGGCGGAGGACACGTGCTCGCCAGCGGCTGTATGCTCTTCGGCGAATACGAAGAGGTCGTCGAACGGCTCACCTACGCCGTATATCAGCATCTATGACGGGTTTTATAAACGTAAACAAGTCCGCCGGCGTCTCCTCCGCAAGGGAGGTGGCAATAGTAAAGCGGCTCACCGGCATGCCCTGCGGACACATGGGCACGCTCGACCCGATGGCATGCGGGGTGCTCCCCATAGCCGTCGGCAACGCTGCAAGGCTGTTCGACTATTTTTTAAGCAAGCGCAAGCGCTATATCGCCGAGTTTGTGTTCGGCACAGATACCGACACTCTCGATACGACGGGCACCGTGATCTCGTCGGGCGGAAAGATCCCCTCCGGCGAAGAGATAGAAAAGGCATTGCCCCTCCTTACGGGCGAATACGACCAGATCCCGCCGCAGTACAGCGCGAAGAGCGTGGGAGGCGAGCGGGGCTATAAGCTGGCGCGCAGGGGCGAAAAGTTCGAGCTTCCGCCGAAGCGGGTAAGCGTGGGCGAATTCAGGCTGCTCGGCATTGCTGGCGGCGGGGCTTTCCGCTTCGAAGTGGAGTGCGGCAGCGGCACATACATCCGTTCGCTTGCGCGCGACCTCGGCAAACTGACGGGCACATATGCCGTAATGAGCGCACTCACGCGCACGCAGAGCGGCCCGTTTTCAATAGAAAATTCGGTTAAAACGCAGGATCTCGACTGCGATAACATATTTGCATCTTTAATCCCTGCAGACTCCGTTCTGCCTTATCCCGCAATAAAACTTTCCTGCGGTGAAGAAAAGAAATACCTCAACGGCGTGCCCGTGGAATGCGGACTTGCCGAGGGGCAGTACAGGATCTACCGTGCGGACGGCTCCTTTTACGGAACGGGTGCGTCCGACGGCACAATTTTGAAATCGAGGTTAAAATTATGCTGAAAATCATCAACTACAACGCGGATGAATACGATTTTCCCGCACTTGTCGTGCTCGGCTGTTTCGACGCCGTGCACATCGGGCATCAGGCTCTGCTCAAAAAGGCAAAACTCAACGCAAAGATCAACGGGCTTGACCTCGGCGTGATGATGTTTGCCGACGGTAAGGGGGGCAGGCAGGTATTCACCTTCGAAGAGCGCGTAGCAATGCTCGAACAGTACAACGCAAAATTCATTCTCAGGATCGACTACACCGAAGAGTTCAAAAAGACGTCTGCGCAGGATTTCCTTGAAAATCTCGAACAGCACATCAACCTTAAGGGCTACATGAGCGGCAAAGACTTCCGCTTCGGCGCGGGCGCAAAGGGCAAGTCGTCCACGCTCAAAAAGTATGCCGAGGACGAGGACAACGCCGTCTGGTACGAGGCTGTGAAGGACGTCGCGCTCGACGGAGAAAAGGTGAGCACCACGCTCATCAAACAGTGCCTGGAAGAGGGTAAAATAAACAAGGCGTCGCAGCTGCTCGGCAGGCAGTACTTTGTCAGCGGCGAGGTGTGCGAAGGCCACGGCCGCGGCAAGCAGCTCGGCTTCCCCACGGCCAATATTGCCTATCCCGAAAACAAGGTGCTCGTCGCGCCCGGCGTCTACGGCGTAGAGGCGGAAATAGACGGCACCGTATACAAGGGCGTCGCAAATTGCGGCCCCCGTCCCACTTTCGGCGAGGACTCGTATACGCTCGAAGTATATTTCGAAGGCCTCTCCGAAGATCTCTACGGCAAGACGGTCACTGTCAGATTCCTCAACTACATACGCGGCATACGCAAGTTTGCAACTGCCGAAGAGCTCGCAGCGCAGATAGCCGTCGACGCGACCTGCATAGGCGCGCCCGACGCCGCCGTTGAAGAAGCTCCCGCCGTGGCTGCCGAAGCACCCGTAACGGAAGCTCCCGCAGCCGAGGAAGTAGCGGAAGAACCCGCAGCCGAAGAAGTTGCGGAAGAGCCCGTAACCGAGGAAGCAGCGGCAGAAGAGCAGCCCGC
>DVIK01000039.1 GCA_018711385.1 Candidatus Coproplasma avistercoris | reverse complement strand
ATTTGCTTAATTTCCCGCATTAAATGCGGCATATACGCCTGCCTTTTAAGGCTCAGTCGGGTATGGGCGCCTTTTCGGACGCGTGCTTTTTGCGCCACAGGCGCATGAATATCTTGCTTATCTCCACCGCGACGAGCGGGAAGAGCGAGAGCGCGAGCACGATGAGATACTGATACCATTCGAGGTATACGAGCTCGAAGAAGCCCATGACGCCCGGCACGAAGGATACGAACGCCACTATTGCAAGCGAGGCCGCCATTGCGCCGTAGAGGAAGGTGTTGTGGCCCTGGCCGGGACGGAACACGCTGTCGTAATTGGAGCGCTGGTTTATGGCGTGCACGAGCTGCGAGAGCGAGAGCACCATGAACGTCATGGTCATGGCTATGGCGTGCTTGCTGCCGTCTTCGGCGCTGCCGTAGCAGGCCTCGGCTATCCAGTAGGCAGAGAGCGACGCCGCCGTTATGAACAATCCGTGCAGCACTATCCTTAAAATAACGCCCTTTTCGAACAATGTTCCGCTCTTTACGGGCGGCACCTTCATCACGTTCCTGTCGGCGGGGTCCACGCCGAGCGCGATCGCGGGGAGCGAGTCGGTGGCGAGGTTTATGAGCAGGACATGTATGGCAAGTATGGGGTCTTCCCAGCCGAAGCAGAAGGCGAGGAAGAGCGTGAGTATCTCGGAGATGTTACCCGCAACGAGGAACTGGATCACCTTCTGTATGTTGCGGTAGACGCGCCTGCCCTCCCTTATGGCGTGCTCGATGGTGGTGAAGTTGTCGTCGAGCAATATCATGTCGGCGGCGTCCTTGGCAACGTCGGTGCCCGTGATGCCCATGGCGACGCCTATATCCGCCTCCTTGAGCGCGGGGCTGTCGTTCACGCCGTCGCCCGTCATGGCGGCGACTTCGCCCGTGCGTTTGAGCGACTTGATTATGCGCAGCTTATCCGAGGGGGAAACGCGCGCGAACACCACGCAGGTCTTTACCGCCTCGTCGAGCTGTTCGTCCGTCATTTCGTCCAGCTCGGTGCCGGTTATCACGGTATTGCCCTTGCGGAATATGTGAAGCTGCTTGGCTATGGCGAGCGCCGTCACCTTGTGGTCGCCCGTGATCATTATCACCCTTATGCCGGCGTCGTGGCAGGTCTCGACGGCGCTTATCACCTCCTTTCTGGGAGGGTCTATCATGCCCGTGGCGCCTATGAACGTCATGCCGTGCTCAAGGTCGGCGCCCTCGTCCTCGGGCGCGCTCTCCCACACGCGCTTGGCGTATCCGAGCACGCGCAGCGCGTTCCTGGACATGTTGTTGCACAACTCGAGTATCCTGCGCCTGTCGGCGTCGGTCATCTCGCGCACGCCGTCCTCGGTCAGAAGATGCGTGCACAGCGGCAGCATCTCGTCCACCGCGCCCTTGGTGTAAGCTACCAGCCCCTCGGGCATCTCGTTGAGAGTGGTCATGCGCTTCCTGTCGGAATCGAAGGGCTGTTCGAACACGCGGCGGTGCTCGTCGCCGTACTTCTCGGGATCGATGCCGAATTTGTCGGCGAACAGTATCAGCGCGCCCTCGGTGGGGTCGCCCATGGTTTCGCCGGGGCGGTCGGGGTCGAGGTGAGCGTTGCCGCACAGCGCACAGGCATCGAGCAGGTCCTTATATACCTCCGGCCTGTGCTTTGCCTGAAGGTTTTCCGTCAAAGTGGGCGTACCCATTTCGAAATCGGCGCCGACGGCCACGTTGGTCACGGTCATCTTGTTCAGTGTGAGCGTGCCCGTCTTGTCACAGCACACAACGGTTGCGCTGCCCAGCGTTTCAACGGCGGGCAGGCTCTTCACAAGCGCGTTCTTCTTTGCCATACGTTGCACGCCGAACGCCATTATTATGGTGGCGGTAGCGGGCAACCCCTCGGGAATTATGGATATGGCGAGCGAAATGCCGAGGAACACCAGCTCCTCCCAGCCGCGCTCTATGCGGGTGTCGGTGAAACCTATTATAAGTATGACGGCGGCAACTATCAGGCCTATTACGGTGAGGATCTTGCCGACCGAGTTGAGTTTGCGCTTTATGGGCGTCTGGAAATCGTCCTGCTGTTTGAGCATGCCGGCTATCCTGCCCACCTCGGTGTTCATGCCTGTGCCCACCACCACGCCTACGCCGTTGCCGTACATCACTACCGACGACGAATATGCCATGTTCACCCTGTCGCCGAGGGGAGCGTCCTCTTTGAGGACGGTGGGGCCGTCCTTTGGACTGGGCACGCTTTCGCCGGTGAGCGAGGCCTCCTGCACGCTCATGTTGTTGTCGCTGATTATCCTGATGTCGGCGGGCACTATAGAGCCGTCTTCAAGATACACTATGTCGCCCGGCACGAGCTGTTCGGCGGGCACGATGCTCTCTTCGCCCTCGCGCAGGACGCGCGCGTTGGGCGCCGTCATCTTTTTAAGCGCTTCGAGCGCATCCGCCGCCTTCTTTTCCTGGATGACGCCGACGGTGGCGTTGAGCACTATGACGCAGAAAATTATTATGGCTTCCGCAAGGCCCTCGCCGTCGATGAACTGCATTACGAGCGAAAAGATCATCGCCACGAACAGGATTATGACCATGACGTCGGAGATCTGTTCTAGTATCATCTTCCACACGGACTTCGGCTTCACCTCGGCTATGACGTTCTTGCCGTACTTTTCCAGCCTTTCGGCGGCCTCCTTGTCCGAAAGTCCCTCCTCGCTTGTGCCGAGGAGCTTTTCGGCCTCTTCATAGCTCATTGCATGCCAGGGCCGACGTTGCTGCTCTTCCATAGTCTTTGAAAAAAACCTCCGTAAATTGAATTAAAGCGCAAAAAAGCATAACCATACGCACTTTACGGCGCTATATGGCTATGCCTTAAAACATTATCGAGTTTTGTCTATTCGTGGGCAGGCGCCGCTACTGTCGCCCTCTCCTACGGACATAATCAATATCCCCTTATGTTTTATAGCGTTATTATATCACACGGCGCGCACGCTGTCAACGGTTTATGCGGCAGCAGCGCGGCGGGACGCAAGGCGGGATAAAGCACCTATCGCCGCAGCGGGCAGCGCAACGACGGCGAGCACGATATACACGGGCAGCCCCACCACCGCCTCGAATATTCCGCCGAGTACCTCCTGCGCCCTCTGCATGCGCGCTCCGCGCGACTTTTCAGTTCCGTTGCTCCTGCATTTCATGATCTGTACCTCCGTGATGCTTCCGCAGCTGATTTTCTTATATATTATATGCCGCTTTTATAAACATACTATAACCGAAAGTAAAAATAAAATGAAAATCGTCGGGAAATATCGTGTCGGCCGCCGCAGGTCGCGCAACGGCCCGTCTAATTGCCCGCGCAAGCGCAAAAACAGGCTCCGCAAAAGCGGAGCCTGCCTTTGTTTTATGCAGCCGGAGGAGTCAGTTGCCGAATACGCTCATGTCGGGTTTTATCACCCATACCGCCATATTTTCAGAGCCTGACCACTTGGAAAGGGAGACATAGATGACACCGTCTACCACGCATATGCACTGCGCGTTATAGCTGGTTCCTACCCCCGGGCCGAGGCCGATATCGGCGCCGCCCTCACCCTTTACGGTCATCTCGTAAACCAGATTAAGAGACCAGTCATAGACACGGACGGGTATCGACTTCTGACCGTTTATGCAGTACGATACATAGATATAATTGTCGTCACAAGTAACGCTTGAAGTATTAAACCCGGATATTTCGGGATGAACCGATGCGAGGCTTTCACCTTCTTCGTTTACGACATACAGCCATCTGCCCGTATTGAGCACGGCAAACTTTTGGTTTGCTTCGTTCCACGCCGCACTGAAAGGAGCGCCCGACTCATCGAAAGGAAGGCTGTCATCTTCGGTAAATTCGCAGCCCTGTTTGAAATCTTCAAGCCTTATCGAATATACGGGGCCCTGGGTTACCTTTGTGGCCTCATCGCCCTCGCCGACAGTCCTTTCCCATACGGGGCCTATAGCGTACAGCGTGCCGTCCTTTATGAACAGACGGGCATTGTCGCCGTCCACATTGCTCACGTCAAATGTTGCGCTGTTTGCCACAATGGTACCGTCCTGAGTAGCTTTGTAAACGACTATCTGCTTGTTGCCGTTGGTGTTTAAGCCGTAGTAGACGTACTCGCCGTCGAACGCTATGCCCATGTTATAGCCGCCGTTGCTCGAAATGGAGCCATACTGCCCCTTGAGCGGCGATGCCACGAGGTTGGGCTGTGCCACGCCGTTATCTATGCACGCATTGAAGTATTCGGCAAGAGAAAGATCAAACGATACATCGTCAGGGACCTCAGGCATACCCGCCTTAACGATTTTGAAGCCGTCGACGCGGGCGGTCTGGCCCCACGAAGCTAAGGACAGGTATACGTTGTCGCCCAGCACGCACACGCCCTGGATACTTGACTTGGCGGTAGCGGTATCGGTCAGCGCGGCAGAGGTATCCACCGTGACCTTCCCGATATAGTTGCCCTGCCAGTCGGCAATGTAGAGGTTGGCGTTGTAGATGCCGTCGCCCGAAGTAAGCACGTATATGTACTTGTCGGTGGCAGTCATCCTCTTTACCTTGCCTTCGTCCGTAGCTATGGATATATCGCAGACAAAGCTCTTTTCGCCGTCGAACAATTTTACGTTTGAACCCGTAAGCACCGCAAACATATCGTTCGCGACGCTGTAACTTACGTCTTTGAGCGCAACACCTTCGAGATCTTCGAACGTAAATTCCTTATACGTCCAAAATGCCGCTGCAGAGGTGCCGTCTGCAAAGTTCGAAGCCGCAGTAAAATATGCGCCGCCTGCATTATCGAAAATTATTATATTGCCGTTGTAATATGTTATGCCGGCGTAATCTTCCGTCGTCATGCCCACGGGCGTCCGCTGCGAGGTGGCAAGGATTTCGCCCGTTGCGGGGTCTATCTTAGCCACGACGGCATTGCGCAGATTTGCACTGTAGCTGGTGCTTACCATATAAATGTAAGTACCGTCCGTGCACATTCCGTGGCCGTAGGCACCGAGGGTAGTTTTGTCGTCTTCAAACGAGGGCACCCCGCCCCAGTTGCGCAGGGACACGGAGCTGAGTGCGGGAGTGGTGCCCGCCGCGGCATTTTCCGCAAGCAAGTCGTCAACAGAAGAGTAGAACTTGCCGGTGTAGCCCGTCTCGAGACTGATCCTGTCGATAAACACGCCGGTCGCGCCGTCGCGCACGGTGAGCTTTACGCTGTTTGGTGCGGTTTTGTTGAGCACTACCGACGGAAGCGCGCACTGTTCGAACTGATACCCTGCGCTTTCCGCCGCAGGCATGGTATAGCCGTGCAGCACTGCGCTTTCGGGTATATCAACGGCACGGCCGTTTACTTCGAGCGAGAAGATGTCGGCAAGTTTTATATCCTGTGCAACGGCATTTTCGCCCTCAGTCACAAGTGCCCTGTTTGAGAGATTGAGCATGAGTTCGGGTTTGGAAACCGTTTCGCTTGAAACGGTGAAGTCGAGCACGTCACCGGCTTTGAGCGAAACGCCGCTCACCTTGCCCTCGGTTATCCATTCGCCGTCCTGTTCGGAAACACTGTCGACCTCGGTTGCGGAACCCGAAAAATCTTCGAGCGCCTCCGCCTCCATTCCGCTGCTCACCCTTGCGGCGAACCTGCACCATGCAAGCGGATTGCTGTTTGCCGTTACCGTGAGTATGCAGTTTTTATTGAAAGAAGCCCTTTCGACATTGCCCTTAACGGTGTAATCTTCGGCAGAAATGGGCAGCCTGTTGCCGTTTTCATATACGGCGCGCATTTTAGGCTGCGCTTCGGCAAGCAGCTCGCCCTGTTCAATGTAGAAGGGGCCGTCCTGCGCGAGCGACACCACCTTGCCGTCGGTATAGTCCGCCGAAACGCTTACCGGCACCGCCGCGGTCAGCTCTTCGCCGCCGTTCTGCCAGGTCACGTCCACGCTGTTCACTCCCTCCGCAAGGGTGGTGACCGTAGTGGTGAGGTCTTTTTCCGTTACCGCCAGCACGGAGCCGTCGTTATAGCCGACCTCACCCGAAATGCCGCTCATGTCGAAAGTGGCGCCCGCGGCGTATGCCACGCGGTAGGGCAGTTCGGTTATGCTGAGGCTTACGGGCAGCACGTCCGAAAGAGTGACGGCAACCTCGGCCGTCTTTACTATGGGCTGAGGTTCCTCCTCGCCCTCGGCTTCGGGCGTATAGCTGTAGGATACCGTTATGTTGCCGCCGCTCTGCGCAAAGCTGTCGGGATAGCTTATTTCGAAGTCGCCCGAACGCAATACCTCGTCGAAATCCTTGCCCTTTTCGGTGAAGTGCGCTATTACGCGCAGATCCTCGTTTTCGGGCGCAGCCTTGCCGTTCTTGTAATATTCAACGCCGTCGGCAAGCGTGGCGGATATGCCCAAAAATTCAAAGGGCAGGCTGTTCAGGTACTTCTGTTCTTCACGTTCGGCAATGGCCGCGTCGTAGTAGTCTTTCCAATCATAATAAGAGGGGATCATTATGTCGATCGCCGTTACCGCGGCCACCAGAACGGCAACGCCCGTGCACGCCCACATTACGCCGCGTTTGAATTTTCTCGTTCTCATTGTTCGCCTCCTCCTTCGCCGTCCCGTTCAACGGCGGCTGCGTTTTCCGCCTTCTTTTTAGGCGGCGTATGCATGCCTACGCTGATGAGCAGCAGAATCACCCAGAGCGCGCAGCCTATGCCCACCACCGCATCGATGGTATAGAGCATCGGCTTCCACCATACCCACGAAGTTATAGAGTTGGATGATATGAACGTGTCGTTATCGCTGTCGGGGTTGGCAAGATACTGCTGTTCGTTATAGTCGGCATGCAGGTACATATACAGTATCTGATGCATTGCGTCGCGCATTCTGTGCTGCAACCTTACCGGAGAGCTTTCGCTGTAAGTTACGTCGCTCACCGTGCCGAGCGCAACGCCCATGCCGAAGTTGCCGCCGCAGCGCAGTATGCTGTCGCAATAAGGCCCGTTGCCTATATAGTCGGTGGTTATCGCGCCCTTGAAGTCCCATTCGCCGCGGAGCACGCCCGAAAGCAGCGCCTCGGTCGTTTCGGAATGTTCTGCGCCCACGCCCTGGTAGGTGGTCATCATGCCGAGCGCGCCGCCGTCCACCACCGCGTCGTGGAAGGGACGCAGGTAATTTTCGCGCAGGGCCTGCTCAGTAGTCCAGATATTGTCGCCACCGTAGCCGTAGAGCGCAAAGTGTTTAAGGAAGCAATACCTGCCCCTTGTGTTGAGGCCCTTGACCGCATTTGTTACTATGACTGCGGCAAGAGTCGCGTCTTCGGAAGGGGATTCGTGGTTGCGGCCGAAGAACGCCGTCCTGTGCGTGTCTATCGCCCAGCCCCATACGCCGAATACGCCAAGAGCCTTCATGTCGTCGCCGTACGCCTTGCCGAATTCATATGCAAGGTTGGGGTTCCACGTTGCGGCTATGACCACCATGGTGGGGAAACCCGTGCCGCGCGGCGCATAGTTGAAGCCCTTTATCTGCGAAGGCCCGTCGAAGTCTGCAAGGTAAGGCTTACCCACAGAATTTATAGCATCGCTGCCATAATAGTTGTTTATGATATCGGTGGCCTCGGCTATCGTTATCTGATTGAGCAGCTGCTCCCATTCGGGCGCGTCGTAGTCGGCGCCCAGCTTTTTACCGAGGTCGGTTATAACGCCGTTTTCGGCAATTTTAAGGTTGCCCGAAGCACCCCACGTTACGGGGGTGGTGTCTACGGGGTTGCCGAACGCGTCCGTCGTGGCGTTGTCCCACGCAAGCAGCCTTTCGGCGGTAGCGCGGTCGTCCACCTTGGCGGAAGGGGTAACCGCACGCGGCTTGTAGTTTGCCGCAAAATCTTCGGGCTTCATGAAGTTTTCGCGAGTGAACCAGGGGATATCCGCAACGAAGTCGCCGTCGTTGGCGTCTATCGGGGTTATGTCTATCGCGTCGTCGCCCGTGAACAGGTTGCCCACTTCCTTGCCCGTCACCTTGTCCGTCTTGATGAGTATTGTCTCGTCTACATTGTATTTGAACTCGCCGGGCATCGTTTCGCCGCCGTAAGTAACTTCCTTTACGGTGTGGCTGTCGGTCTGCAGCTTTATGGAATATTCGCCCGCTTCAAGCTCGTAGCCGCAGTTGTCGTTTTTGTTCCTGTCGTAGCAGTCGTAAGAGGCGAAATCGTCCGCGTCCACCTCTATAGTCACCTGCTGCGTAGCGCCCGGGTCTATAATGTTGGTCTTGTTGAACGCCGCAAGCACTACCGAGGACTTTTCTATCCCGCCCTTGGTATAGGGCGCGGTGTAGTAGATTTCAACCACGTCGCGGCCGGGATATTCGCCGTTGTTGGTCACCGAAACGGTGAAAGTTATCTTGGTATTGTCGTCTATCGACGAGCCGGGCTCCACCGAGATCTCGTCAACATTCCAGCTGTATGTGTTGTAAGATTCGCCGTAGCCGAAGGGGAACTGAACAACGCCCTCGTAACCCGTGCCGAAGTCGTTTTCCACATCGGCCCAGATGCCCTCCGTATCCGCCGTTTCATACCACTTGTAGCCTATGTAGATATTTTCGACATTGTCGGAATACGAGCGGTTATAATCGGTATAGTTCAGCCCGCCGAGGAACACGTTCGCGGGGTTGGTGAACATGTCGTACGCAAACGTATCCACCGTCCTGCCGGAGGGCGAAACTTCGCCGTAGAGCAGCTTGGGTATGGCGGAAGCCGCGCGCGTGCCCGTAAAGCCTATGTAAAGGCAGGAATCTATGCCGGGGATAGTTTCAAGGAAGCCGCATTCGAAGGCGTTTGCCACGTTGAGCAGCACGATGACGTTTTCAAACGTTTCGCCGCAATATCTGAGCAGAGCCTCTTCCTCGGTGGAAATTTCAAGATAGTGGCGGGTATTGTCGTCGGTGACGCCGGAGCCCTCCTTCTGCTGCGTGGTGGTGTTGGCGTTCATGCCCTCGCCCGCCATTCTTCCTATCACGACGATCGCCGTATCCGAAAAGTTTTCGGTATATGTAAGCAGGTCGTCGGTATAGTATGCCCTGTCGGTTATTTTGGGTTCGCGCAGCGATATCAGCGTGGATATGTGCACCGCTTTAAGGTTTGCGCTCTGATGATCGGGCTTTACATACCTGTTATACATATCGAAAAGCTGCTGGTTATATTCAATGCCGTATTTATTGAGCGCCTTGTATATATCCACGTTCTTTTCGAAGTCGTCGTCCTCGGGCGCAACGCCGCCGGAAGCGTTCTGACCCTCGCTGCCGTAGATCCAGTCCACCGAGCGCCAGCCGAACACGTTTACCTTTTTGACGGTATTGTAATCGAGAGGAAGCGTATTATCCTTGTTCTGCAACAGAACGGCTCCCTCCTCCATGATGCGCGCCGACATCTCCTGTCCCGCGCTGCTCGACAGCTGCACGGCCTCTTCGTCGACTATCGGCGGCGCAAGCAGCGTGTTTATTTCGCCCTCATAGCGGAACGCGATGCTGTTGCCCACGGCAACGCCCACCACGATGATGACTATGAGCACGAAATTGACGATTAGTTTTGCTACTTTGTTCATCGTTTACCTCCCTGTTATATTCTGCAAGGTGATCGTAAGGCTTCCCCTGCGCGTATCATTATGACACAACATTTCAAAAAGTGTTAAAATTTTTAATAAACCTATCGTTTGAGCGCATAACTCGATAGCCCGCCCCGGGACATGCAAAATATTGCGTGCTTTTTTGCGCTTGCCCGCGGCTGAGCATGGCGGGAAAAAAGGCGCCGCTCGGGCGGCGCCGGGATGCCGTGTTACTGCATGAACACTATTTTTACGGTGAACACACCGTTGTCGTCGTTCAGGATAAGCTCGGCGTCGTATTTTTTGCAGATGAGCCGCACGCTCTTCATGCCGTAGCCGTGCACCGACTTATCCTGCTTGGTTGTGGCAGGCAGGCCGTCGCGGAAATCCAGCGGGCGGCTGTGACAGTTGCTCATGCTAAGCGTGGCAAAGCCGTTTATCTTTTTTATGGAAAGGTTTATAAAGCGGCGGTCGCCTTCGAGTTCCTCCACGGCCTCTATGGCGTTATCGAGCAGGTTGCCGAACAGCGCGTACAGGTCGGAATCGGCGATGAACGAGAGCAGCGCGCCGTCGGCTATGCAATAGAGCCTTATGCCGTGCCTGTTACAATAAAGGCTTTTTTCGGCAAGGATGATATCCAGCGCCTCGTTGCCTGTGCGTATGGCGGAGTCGTACACCTGAATGAGATCTTCGATTTCGCCGAGCGCGGCGCTGTCCGCCGCGGGGGAAGAGCGGATCAGGCGGATCTGATGCTTAAGGTCGTGGCACTTCATGTTGATAAGCTCGATGTTTTCCTTGGTGAGGGCGTATCGCTCCTCAGACTGTTTAAGCATACGGGCGGCGGTGACGTAATCGCGCTCGTACTGCTTGCGGAAGATCACCTCGAACATGAGGAACATGGTAAAAATGCAGCAGGCGATGTTATACAGCGAAAGCAGCGAAACATACAGGATATCGTTATGCCCCTCGCTGTAATAGGTCACCACCGAAGAGATCACCACGTTGAATAACACAAAGCAGCCCACGAATATGAGCAGCGATGAATTCCTGAGCTCGAATTTGTCGCTGTTTTTAAGCAGGGGCGAAACAAACCTGTAACTAAGCGTATAAGTGATTATGTAGACGATGAAATAGGCAGAATACGCGAACAGCGAAAGAAAGGCATACATCATAGGCGAGGAAGAAAGCATGTCGCCGCTGACGCCGTATACGATTATGGGGAACAGTTCGGAAGCGCTGCCGTCGCCGTATACGCCGCCCGCAAAGTTGTTGCCGCCGAACATCAGCCCCACAAAGAACATTATAAACGCAAACGCCTGGTAGGCTATGTGCTGCACGGTGTATGCCGCCATTGCGCGGAATACTACCGAGGTCATGTTGTCGGCATAGCACCACTTTATGGCGGGCAGGGTAGCGGCAAACATCACCAAAAACGCCGCCGAGCAGTACAGCGCGTTATAGGCAAGCACGGGCAGGGCAAAGGCAATGCCTATGCACAGCACGCAGCACAGCGCAAAGCGCAGCGCGAACAGCGGGCGGCGCTTCATTCCGATGCACATCAGAAATTCGGCGACGAGCAGCTCCGCCATGAATACGGCCTTATACAGGTACAGCGCCGTAAACTCATACATATCAGATAAGCCCCCCGAGGTATTCCGCCACCGCCATGCGGTATTCCTTGCGCCGCGCGTAAGAAATTTTAAGCTCGTCGCCGCCCACGACGGTGGTGAGCTTGTTTATTGACTGAACATAGCGCGGATTCACCAGGTAACAGCTGTTGCAGCGCACGAATCTGGCCTTGGAAAGCATCTGCTCTATCTTATACAGGCTGCCGGAAGATTCCACGTTGCCGTCCGTGGTGTGATAGACCAGCCTGTGGCCCATCACCTCCACGTATTTAAGCCGGGAAGCGGGCACCGAAACAAAACCGTCGGCCGTCTTTACCGGCAGCACCACGTCCCCCGCAAGCCCCGTGCGGCTGAGCGCACGGCCGAGCTTCAGTCTGAACTGTTCCCAGATTATAGGCTTTACTATGAAATCGAGCGCGTCCACCTCGTAGCCGTTCACGGCAAACTGCGCCATATTGGTGACGAACATCAGCGACACCGAGGTATCGGTTTCGCGCAGCCTTTTTGCCGCCTCCATGCCGTTCATGCCGGGCAGCTCTATGTCCATAAAGATGACGTCGGCGTCGGCGCGGTAACTTTCCAGAAAGGCATACGCATCGCCGTAGACGGCCGTCCTGAACTGCACGCCGTTCTCCGCGGAATACCTTGCCAGCATGTTGCTCAGAACCGACGCGTCGGCGGGATTATCTTCCACAATGATAACGTTCACCACTATTCCCATATTCCCCTGTAAGCCCCCTTTTGCGCCGCAGCGCCGTTTTATTGCACATTAAATACTAAGTCATCGGAGGCAAATTGTCAAGTGCCAATTTTTGCCCGCCGCCAGAAACGCAAAATATCCGCACGGCAGACCGCCGTGCGGATATCGGTTATGGCCATATACGTTTATGCAAGGAAGCCGCTGACGTTTTCCGTTTTGGGAGTCCGGGTAAGGTTTGCGTCGGTAGATACCTTGATGCTGTCGATACGAGGCCCGCCCCGGGAATTGCCGCCCCTTATGGTGTTGGCGTTAACGCGCAGCTGAATGGTATTGGAGCCCTGTTTAAGCGTAAAGCCCTCGGCCACGGCCTTATCATAGAATTTTGCAACGTTGATGTCGCTGTTGGCAATATACATACCGGAATATTCAAGTTCTTCGCCGTTCACGATGACGCTGAACGACTTGCTGTCCAACGTTATGTCGCCTATCTCGGAAACGAGGTGCAGAATGAGCTTGGCTTCCGCGGCGCCCCGCCTTTCCCGTTATACGGGCAACATTGCCCGATATATCACGGAATTATTCAGTTCTTTTTCTTCAGCTTGTTGAACGGCGTGTTGTGCACGTCGGGGAAGATTATGAACCAGATGCAGACTGCAAGGCCGAGCGCGAGCACTACGTTGAGTATTACCCACAGCGCCGAGAACAGTGCCGAGTGAGGAGCCGGCGTTACAGGCGTAACTTCGTTTACCGTCGCTACGTAGGTATAAAGGATGCTCTTTACAGCACGGCGCGCCGCTACTGCGGTTGCAGGGTCATCGAGGTTGATGTTGGCCGACGCATTGCCGGTACCCGCAAGCCAGAGGTCGTTGCCGCCCTTGAGGCCCCATGTATAATCCATGTAGCCCTGCTGCCAGTCGGTGATCACGGTACCTTTGAAGCCCCATTCGTCGCGGAGCACGTCTACGCACATCGCAGAGTTTGCGCCCGCCCATACGGCGCCCACGCGGTTGAACGCGCTCATCATGCCGTTTGCGCCGCCATCCTTAACGCATGCTTCGAAAGGCTTAAAGTAAACTTCGCGCAGCGCCTGCTCGGTGCACCACGTCATCTTGTTGTTGGGGTTGGCGCCCGCTTCGCTGAGGGCAAAGTGCTTAACGTAGCAGTAAAGGTTGTTATCCTTTGCGCCCTTTACTATCTGAGCTGCAAGGTCTGCGGTAAGAGTTGCGTCTTCAGAGAAGTATTCGTAATTGCGGGTATTGTAGTTGCTGCGGTGCAGGTTTACGCCGGGGGCATACCAGCCGCCGAGGCCGGTCGCCTGAGCCACCTGACCCTGAGCAGCGCCCATATCGTACATCAGTTCGGTGTTCCAGCAGCAGGCTATCGTGCTTTCGGTGGGGAAACCCGTCCACATGGTATTGGTATCGGGGTTGCTTACGCCCATATTGAAGCCCGCAGGACCGTCGCGGTCAACCACGCGGGGCTTGCCCACGCTCTCGATGGCCTCGGTCTGGAACCCGCCCTTGCCGATGAGATCCTTAACGTCCTGCTGCGAAAGCTGGTTGAGGAAGGCGTTCCATGTTTCCTCGTCGTCGTAGTTGATGAGCAGGTCGGCGAGCTCTTCGTTGAGCACGAGGTCTGCTTCCTCGGTACCGTTGAGCTGCGCGAGCGTAGCCTTTACGAGTATATGAGGAGCCTCTTCGCCCTCTTCAAGCTCTTCACCCTCTTCAAGAGGAGCCTCTTCGCCGGTATCTACCATTACGAGATACATTTCGGAGTCTACTCCGTACTGTATGTCGGAAGCATCCGCATCATCGTACATATCGCTGGTGTAGTTGCTTACATTGGTGGCAGCTGCCGCGCGGGCCTTGGGATAATTTGCAAAAGCATCGGCGCGCGAAAGATATTCAACGCCGCCGGCTATGTTGTCGGAGCCGTTGATGTCCTGACCGGAATAGGCGTTGTCGCCCGTGAAGCGGTTTTCAACGGGGTTACCCGTATCGGGATCGGTGTTCCAGACTATATCCTCTGCGGCATACAGAGTGAGCTGGTTGGAACCCGCCGTCATGACGGGAGCGTCGTGTGCGTTGGCCATTACGCTGAGCACATATTCGCCCTCTTCGGCTACCCACCAGCCGTCTTCGCGCTCGTCCCACGAAGCGAGGTCGTAGGCATCGAAGGTGAGAGTTACGTCCTGATAACCGCCGTTGGGTTCAACTTCGGGCGTCTTGACAAAGGCGATGAGGTTCATCGAAGCCTTTTCGATGCCGCCGGGGGTATATTCGGGGGTGGAATACAGCTGAACTACGTCCTTGCCGGCAACGTCGCCGTTGTTGGTAACTCGTACGGTTATGGTGTATTCGGTGTCCTTGCTCATATCCGCGCCGTCATCGAACGAACTTTCGATTATCTCCCAGCTGAAATCGGTATAGGAGAGGCCGTAACCGAAGGGGAACTGAACCACTTCGTCGTAGGTCGTGCCCTGAGCGGTGAAGTAGCCGGCGTCGTCGGCAGTCTCGTACCACTTATAGCCGAAGTATATGCCCTCCTGATATACCATGCTGTCTTTTTCGTACATGTTGTTCACATAGGAGGGATTGTGAGTCTGATAGTCGTAAGCGAGCGTATCGGCAAGCCTGCCCGAAGGATTTACATCGCCCTTTAAGATACGGGGAACGGCAAGCGCGCCCGACTGTCCGAGAATGCCTATCTGAAGGGCAGCCTTTATATTGTCGTACTCCTCCAGAAAGCCCATCTCGATATAGTTGGTGGTGTTGAAGAGCACTACCACGTCGAAGTTGTACTCTTCGAGCGCGTCGAGCATGGCCTTTTCGTTTGTTGTGAGTTCAAGATAGGTGCCGTTATTGTAGCCGCCCACGTTCACAAGTTCGGTCTGGCTGGCGTTTTCGCCAGAGAAACGGCTGAGCACAACCACAGCGGTGTTCGAGAAGGTCTTGGCCTGATTCATCTTGTCCGCCTTGTACCAGTCGGCATCGGGGTTGGTGAGCGCGTCTGTGGAAACGGGGTTGTTGCCGTTCCTGTCGGCGTCGACAGAGCTTATCGCGCTGTAGCTTTCAAGCAGCGCCTCGTTATAGGGGAGCTTCTCTTCCTTAAACGCCTTGGTGAGGGTGACTTTGTTTTTTTCGGCAATTACCGTACCGCCGGAGCCGCCGCCCACTACTATGAAGCCCTGGTCGGTGGCTGCCCAGCCGAACAGGTTCACGCCCTCGGATACCTGCTCTTCGGAGAGAGGCAGGAAGTTATCCTCGTTTTTGAGGAGCACTACGCTCTCTTCGCCGAGGCGCTGAACGACTTCGTCGCCCTGAACAAGTTCGTCTTCGGCGTCGCTGTAGTCGGTCGTATCGCCCGAGAAGAACTGGTGGATTATATATGCCGTGTTATTGAGCACGATATTGCCGGCTATCAAAGCGGCAATGATTATGACCGCAACAACGCTGCAGATAATCCTTACGATGGTTGATTTTGACAACTTTATTGTCCTCCTTGTAAAATTAAAATTATTATAAAAATAATTTTTTCCTTACATGAATTTCGGGTTCCGCCGCCGCAGGGGCGGCGGAACCCGTCTGTTTGCCGCAAGTCGCGGTTTGATCTTTAAGTTATGCCTGGACTTCGGTGAAAGAAATATTGCTGAGCGTTACGGTTACTGCATTCTGTCCAAACGCAGAGCCGTTGCCGCCGGCCTCGGGATTCGTGCCAAGCTGTATGCCTACATTGGTTCCTCCCGTTATAGTTACAGTTACTTCCTTGGCAACATTTGCTTCAAGTTCTACTGCTTGTCCGCACACGGTTATCTTTCCGGCAAGCGTAGAAGTAATTGTAAGCTTAAGCGTGTAATTGGTTCCCGCAACAAGCCCCGTATTCTTATAGAATAACTGAAGGCTGTACCAGTTGCCGCCCGCGTCGGTAGCGTTGAGCGTTACCGTGCCATTTTCATAACGCCCGGTAGCCTTGTCGTATTCACTCCAGAAAATCCACGTATCGTTAGGGATATTCGCTTCGGTAGTATTGACCATGTCGTAAGCTATCTCATGATCTTCAACAACAAAAGTAACATCATTTGCAGAAGACCATGCAGAATTGGTGTATGCCGCACTTTCACCAACAGCCATAGCCCTTACATAATAAGTTGCACCTTCGACCATAGAAGTATCTATAGCATAGTTTTCCATTTCATCCAGCGCGACCGTGAAAGAATACTTGGGCGAACTTGCTTCAGCAGATTCAAAAAGCCCGATCAGGTAACTGCCTACGCCCTCGGTATTATTATCGTCCGTTATTGTTGCTTTCCCGTCCTCAACGACCACGACGGGAGCATCAAGCGCGGTAACTTCGGCAACTTCCCATTTAAGGTTAGATATGGTAACATCTGCTGCCGAGATCATGTGGCCCTTACCTTCGGCATCAAGATAACCCATCTGAAGGTCGAACCACGAGGAATCTTCGGTGTTAGTGCTGTCGGCGTCATACACGAATATTGCCTCGACTGTGTTTTCACCTTCGGTGAGAGCGATCTGATTACCATTGAGCGTAACAGTACCGGCAACGTCGATATCTATTGTTGCAGTGAGCTCATATGTACCGTCGGCCTTGGAAGTGTCGTTATAGAATATCTGCATACCGAACCAACTGGTGCCGATAGAGGTGTATGCAAAATGTATGGAACCGGCTTCGGAATCTTCGGAATCGCCGAAGTATTCGGGACGGCCTTCAAGCGTTACCTGAGAGCCTGTCCAGTTCTGGTCATTCCAATAGTACCATATCTTGTTTCCTTTTTCACCGCGGGAAACAGACTCTTCGCCGAACGTCATCTCGTACCAGCTGCCCTCTGCTCCTGCGGGAGCCGTTACGGTAAGCGTGCATTCCGCTCTGCCGCCGCTCTCGGTGAAGGCAACTATCGTGGTTTCTCCGGGGAACACGCCCGTAACGACGCCTTCATCGTTTACGGTGGCGATAGTAGTATCGCCGGAAGCCCACTCTATCGTCGATTCATCAGAAGCCGTTGCGGTGAGGGTTATTGTCTGTCCCCTTTCAACCGTTGCGGTCTCCTGAAGGCCGCTTATCGTGATGACGGGTTTAGCTTTTACCGTTACTTTGCAGGTTGCGGTGGCTTCGCCGCTGGTGGCGGTGATCGTTGCCTCGCCTGCGCCCATTGCCGTTACGCGGCCGCGGGAATTCACTTCCGCCACGCTTTCATCGGAAGACGACCATGTGACGCCTGAATCGTCGGAAGTGGTCGCCTCCAGAGTTTCGGTATCGCCTACCGTCATGGTGAGGGTGGTTTCGCTGAGGGTTATGGTAACGTTACCCCCCTCGCCACATGCAACGAGACCTACGGCCATGCATACGGCCAGAACGACCGAAACAATGGCAAGTGCAATTTTTCTCATGTTTCCTCCTTTATATAATGAGATATATCGGCTGCCGAGCCCTGCGCACGGCAGTTTCGATCGGATATATGCTTAAATTACCGCAGCTCTTACTTACTGATAGACCCTTACGTAGTCCACTTCCATATCGCCGGAGGTGAAACTTTCAGGGGGCACCCTGCCGCCGTCGTAGTTGCCGCCCACGGCAAGATTGAACAGAATGTAGAAGTCCACGTCGAAGGGGGCGTTGTCGTCATCGGGGGCGGACGACGACCAGTAAACATCGCTTGTAAGGCGGAACGCCTCTGTTCCGTCAACATACCAGGCGATATAATCTTCCGTCCACTCCAGCCCGTAGGTGTGCCAGTCGGATATAGTGCTGCCGTCGAATATATATTTGGAAGTCCGATAAGTGCTCGACCAGCTGCCGCTGCTGTAATGGAGGGTATTGTCTATCCTGTCCGGCTCCCTGCCGCGCGCCTCCATTATGTCTATCTCGCCGCTGTTGGGCCATCCGCCGTATTCGTTATTGCTGTTGGCGGTGCTGCTCGGCTGGGGAAGCATCCAGAATGCCGGCCACAGTCCCTCGACTGCGGGCAGTTTTATGCGCGCCTCGATATAGCCGTACGTAAAGCTGTATTTATCGCGCGTAACTATGCGCGAAGAGGAGAATGTTGCGCCGTCGGGCATGGCCTCGCGCTGCGCCGTTATCTTCATCGTGCCGTCCGACACGGTTACATTGTCGCCCTCGGTGTAATACTGAAGTTCATTGTTGCCCCACGCCCACGGGCCTGTGGAAGAACCGTAGTGGTCCTGCCTGCCCGTCTGATACGCCCATTTCGCCATGTCGAGCGAAGTACCGTCGAATTCGTCGCTCCACACCAGCTCCCGGTCGCCCCAGGGGCCGCCATCGGGAGTTTCGGGCTCGTCCGGGTCACCCTCATCGGGAAGATCGGGGTCTACGGGGCCGACGGGCACGTCGGGCGCTTCGGGGTCACCGGGATCGGGTTCTTCGGGGTCACCGGGATCGGGATCATTGCCGCCCGGGGTATCGCCGGGGTTGTCCCCGCCGGGAACGGTCGCCTCGTCGTCGGCAACGACGGTAACGCCGCACTTTGCCGTGGCGCCGTTATATTCCGCCGAGATGGTCGCCTCGCCCACCGCTACCGCGGTGACAAGCCCGTCGTCTACGGTGGCGACCGACTCGTCGGAGCTTGACCATGCGATGCTGCCGGACACGTTGGCGGCAAGTCTGAAAGTATCGCCCTCTATAAGCTCGATGCTCTTCTGCGAGAGCTCGATGTCGGGCGAAAGCAGGCTGCACGCGCTTGTGAATACAAACAGCGCGGCAGCGAGAACCGTCAGCGCGGCAAGCGCTGCTCTGTGCCTTAATTTACTCATATTTTTCATACCTTATATATTACATACAGGGAATGCCCGCGTTCCGGAAACTTTACAGAAGAAATCAGCGCCGTAAATGTCGCCGTCACTTAAGTTCATGCCTCAAAACCTGCAGGTTGTGCCGCTGTTGTACATAAATTATAGCATGGTTCGCAGAGCATGTCAATAGGTTTCATAAAATGTTTTGTGTATTCAAAAATGAAATTTTTATGACGACCGAGAGCGGAGCAATGGAAGAAAAAACGCGTTGAATCGGGCATATAATGCCTCCAAATATGTTTTCATGCTGTCAAAACGGGCGCACGCACAGCCGCCGGAAACGCGATATCTTCAAAATCCTGCATGATATACCACAAAAACCGCAGTATTTTTGCAATATACGACAACTTGACGCAAAACGCGAGCCTTTTTGCAGGCATGCATGCGCATCGGGCCGCATTTTATGCCGTTTGCGCCGCATGTATTGACAGAGAGCCGCGTTTGCTGTACAATCTGTGTATGAAAAAATACACGATAGCCGCCGCGGGGGCGATAGCGCTGAGCGCCGCGACGCTCATTATAATATACGCGCTGCCGGTGACGTTCAGCGCCGACGAAACGACGGACGCGCTTGCGCGAGACAGCGCAGTGCGCGGCGCGCTTACCGTTGCCATGGTCGCGCTCGCCGCGCTGTGCTGCGGGAAAGAGCTGTTTGCAGTGCGGAGGGGGCACATATGCGCGGATATCGCGTGGTGCCTGCCCTGCCTTGCCGTGGCGCTGGCAAACTTTCCGTACTCGGCGCTGATAACGGGCGGCGCGCGCATCGACCGCCCCGAGCTGATCTGGCTGTTCCTTATAAAATGCCTCACCATATCCGCGAGCGAGGAGCTGCTGTTCCGCGGGATAGCATTGCAACTGCTCTGCGACATGTTCAGGGATAAGCCGCACCGTTTCATACTGACCGTGGCAGCGTCGTCGGCGGCGTTCGGGCTTTTCCACCTGTTCAACCTTGCAGAGGGCGCCGCGCTGCCCGCAACGCTGCTGCAGGTGGGCTATACCTTCCTGACGGGAATGATGTTTGCCGCAGTGACGCTTAAAACGGGCAATATATGGGGAGCAATGGCGCTGCACTTCATATTCGACGTCGGCGGACTGATAGTCACCGACCTCGGGAGCGGAAACTTTCAGGACACGCTGTTCTGGGTGCTTACCGCGGTATGCGCGGCGGGCTGCGCCGTTCACCTGATCGTCTACGCGCTGAGACGCGACCGCGCGGAGAGTAAACGCAAATAACGCTATCTGCGGCATATATGCGCATCTTTGCTCCATATATGCGCAAGCAGGGCGGCACATACAGTGCCGCCCTGCTTTATTGTGCGGAGCGCACCGCACGCAGTTCACTTCACCGTGAAAGTGACCCTGGCGCTCTGCCCGATAAACCCGCCCCCGTCGCGCAGGGATATAACAAACGCATATACGCCGGCCGGCGCATCCGCGGCCACTTTGCCGCTCACCCTGCCCGTGGCCCCGTCAACGGATATCCACTTCGGCCCGCCGTACAGCACATACTCATAGCCCGTGTATATGCTGCTCGACGCATCAAATGAGATGCTTCCGCCGCGAGCGAACGCACCGAGATCGGGCGCACGGCCTTCTTCGTACAGTTCGGCGGAATAGCGCGCGCCCAGCCTGTTCATTGCGTTGGAATTGACCACGGTATATATTATGTTCTTTGCGGCACGCCTTATGGCTGCAACGTGCGTGGGCGTGCAGACGGCGCTTTCGGTGCCGACTATGTCGCCCTGGGCGCGGCCGTCCTCGCCGTTGCCCAGCCACAGGTCGGCGCCTGCGCGGATCATCTTGTTGCCGTCCATGAACCAGTTATAGTTCGCCCAGTCGGTTATCACCAGCCCCTCGAATCCCCACTCTTCGCGCAGCACCTCTGTGAGCAGCTCGTAGCTGTAACCCGACCACAGATTGCCCATGCGGTTGAACGCGGCCATTATACCCCTTGCACCGCCCTCCTTTACGGGGATCTCGAAGGCTTTGAGGTAAATCTCGCGCATGGTCTGCTCGTCCGCCCAGGTGGCGAGGTCGGCGCGGTTGCCCTCCTGATCGTTGAGCGCAAAGTGTTTGAGCATTACGAATACGCCCTTCGACTGCGCGCCCGCCACCACCGCGGCACACATTTTCCCCGACAGAAGAGGATCTTCGGAGTAATATTCGAAGTTGCGGCCGCCGAACGGCGAGCGGTGCAGATTGCCGCCGGGGGCGTACCAGCCGTTGTATCCGCCCTGTATGCCCTGTTCGCCGCCCCATATGCCCTCTTCGCCCACGGCCTCCCCCATGGCGCGGGCGAGCGCGGAGTTCCATGTGGAGGCAACGACTATGGGCGAGGCGTAAAAGCAGGTGTTGCCCACCCAGTTATAGCCCGAGCCCTGCACAAACCCTGCCGGCCCGTCGGGCGTGACCGACATTGGCAGGCCGACCTCTTCGAGCGCGCCCGTAACGAAGTAGCCGTCCACGATAAGATCGCGCATATCCTCTACCGAAAGGTTATCCATGAACTTTTCCCACAGCGGGTCGCCGTAATCCAGACCGACGAGTTCTGAGGCGCTTATCCCGCCGGATGTGGTCTGCGGCTGAGAGGGCATTTCGTCGGTATGCCACGGCTTGCCCTCGTCATATTCTTCCGAAACCTCCTCGTATATATATGCCTGCCGCTCATCCTCCGATATGCGCAGCTGTTCGTCGGTGACGGGCTTCGGAAACGTCCCCTCGAAATCCGCGCGCGACATCACGGAGGAGTTGCCCGCAAATATGCCCGTGCCGTCCGCATCGAAATAGTCGCTCATGTAGCCGAACCTGTTCTCTACGGCGGCGCCCGTAGTCCCGTCCTCCTGATAGATGACCGTCTCGCCCAGCGAATACGTCTTGCTTGTGCCGTCCTCTGCCCAGGCATGGGAATTTTTGCCGACATACATCACATACCTGCCGGCGTCCAGCTCGTAGCCGCGGTTGCCGTTGCCGTTGGCGTCGGAGTAGTCGTAGGAGGCCATGGAGCGCACAGTAAGCGAAAGAGTGACGGTGTCGCTCATGCCGGGCTGAATGAGTCCCGTCTTGGCGAACGCGCCCAGCACGACGTGTGCCTTTTCGACCTCGCCTTCGCAATACGGCGCGCTGTAATAGAGCTGCACCACATCCTTGCCCGCCATATCGCCCGTGTTTGTGACGGTAACGTCGGCAACTATTCCGCCGTCGGCGGTAAGTTTGTCCGTGCGGAACGTCACGTCCCATTCAAATCGGGTATAGGAGAGGCCGTAGCCGAAGGGATACACGACGTTCTCTTCGTACCAGTCGCCGCCCTCTTCGAAGGCGCGCGTCTCGTAATAGCGGTAGCCCGTATATATGCCCTCGTCGTACTCCACGAAATTCACGCCCGTGTCCCTTCCACTGCTTGTGAGATACTGCGAAGCATAGTTGCCGCCGAAATTTGCGAACGTGGGATCGGCCTTGAAATCGGCGGAGTATATGTCCGCCGTCCTGCCCGAGGGGTTGACCTCGCCGCTGAGCACACTGCCGAGGGCGTCCATACCGTTCCCGCCCGGGAAACCCAGCCACAGCACGGCATCTATGCCCTCGTCGTCTTCGAGCGTGCCGAGCTCGAAGGACGTACCGACGTTGAGCACTACCACCACCCTGTCGAAATTTGCCTTGGCCTCTGCAATGAGGGCCTCTTCGTTGTCGTCCGTCTCGAGGTAATGATCACCCGAAGCGGCATCGCCGTCGTCGTTATAGTCGCTCCTGCCCGCGACGGACGAGGTGTAGTTGGTCATAAGATCGGCGCCCTCGCCTCCCGCACGCGAAAGAAAGACTATGGCGGCATCGTTATAGTCGTTATAGCTTGCACGCACTTCGGCGGTATACGACGGCAGGGGCGTTTCGCCCGTAACGGTCGCCACCTCGCCCGTGCCCGAACCGCCGTCGCGCCCGCTGCCGGAAGCTGAGTCGTCCTCGTAAAATGCGCGCATGACGGGGTTGAGCGCAAAGCCCGCTTTCTCGAGGCTGCCGTACAGATCGCTGTACATCATCCCGCCCTGGCCCGAACCGTCTGCGCCCGAAGCCGATCCGCCTCCGCCGTAGACCGGGTCTGCAGAGTTCTTGCCGAACACGGTTATCCTGCTGCCGGAGGCTATCGGCAGCGCACCGCCTTCGTTCTTCATAAGCACTATGCCCTCTTCCACGATGCTTTCGTTGACTTCATTGGCAAGGGCAAGCGCCTCGTCGGCGCACGACGTCTGAGCGCGGTATTGCGAAACATAGTTTGCGGCGGCATCCCCATCGCCGTCTGCGCCTCCCGCGCCGTCGCCGCACGCCGTAAAAAACAGCGCAAGCAGCGCGGCAGATATGCCCGCCCTGTAAAGTATGCCCGTCGCTTTCACGATTTCTCCTCCCGTCGCAAGATCATAAGCGGCAGGCGGCAGCGAAGCCGCGCCCGCCAGCGGGATTATAATATAACGCTTGCGCGCGCCGCAAGATTTTTTCTTAAACGGTGCAATTTATTACTCCAATTACGCCGCACGGAAAAATCGCGGGCGCGGCTGTATGCCGCGCCCGCGAAAGTGCGTCCGACAGGACAGTGCCCTGACAGGGCAGTAATTTTATACCATGGGCCACACGGCGGGCTCGCCGCCGACCTCGTGCCAGAACATGCCGTCGGTGATGGGCTCCTCCTCGCAGAGGTAATACACGTCGAGCGCAGAGCTGAACTTCAGCCCTCCGAAGTCCTCCTTTGCCCCGCTCACATACACGCTGCGTATGCCCGAATTGCTCGACCACGAGGCGGTTGTGGACGTCATGCTTGCGGGCAGCACTATGCTTTCCAGCGCGTCGCAGTCGTAGAATACATTGTTGTTAATTATCTGCACGCCCTCTTCGAGCACCACATCGGCAAGCGCCGAGCAGCCGCGGAACAGGTTCTGGGGAAGTTCGGTAATATAGCCGGGAACGGTGACGCTTTCAAGCGAGCTCATATAGGCGAACGCATACGTTGCGAGCGTGAGCGCCGTTCCGCGCTCCGCGGCGAACGAGATGCTCTCTATCTCCGAGGACTGGAACGCCCGCGCGGCTATGCTTTCAACGCTTGATGCTATGTTCACCGAAGTCAGGCGGGAGGCGTTATTAAAGGCATATTCGCCTATGTTTACGATCCCGTCGAGGTTGAGCAGCCCGACCGTGACGGTGTTGAACATCCACACCGTGGAATAGGCAAAAGCGTATTCGCCTATGCTGACAAGGTTATTTTCGCCGCTGAACGAGATGCGCATCGTCTGCGTGCGGTAGAACGCATAATCGCCTATGGCGGTCACCGCGGAAGAGAGCGCCACCCCTGCGGAGATCTCCCTTCCCGCAAACGCGCCCGCAAATATTTCGTAGGAAGTCACCTGCCCGTCCTGAGCGGTAAAGCCCGAAGGCAGCGTTACCACGCTTGCCGAGCCGCCGTAAGATACGAGCGCCGCAAAGGGCTCTTCCTCCCCCTCGGCGGGGATATATATGAAGGTGAAGTCGCCTTCGGTTATCAGCCTGCTCTGTCCGCTCGCCGCCGTGTAGACGTTGAGCGCCGCGGGGATATTTGCCACCTCCGCGCCCGCAAGGTTGCGCACTTCGGCGAGCGTGCAGCCCGAAAAGGCGCTTGCGTCGATCGTCTGCACGTTTTCGGGGATATTTATCGTCTTGAGCGCGTAGCAGTTCGCGAACGCCGAGGCGCCTATCGATACGAGGCTGTCGGGCAGCGTTATATCGCGCAGGCGGTAGTCGCCGCTGAACGCGTATGCGCCGATGTCCGCAAGAGCGCTCTCCCCTTCGAAGTTAACTGCCGTGAGCGAGGTGCAGCCCGCAAAGGCATACGCGCTGACGGAGGTTACGGACGAGGGAATATTGAGCGTTACAATACCGCCGTTGCCGTAGAACGCGCGGGCGGCTATGCCGTAGGTGGTGACCTGCCCGCCGTTCACCGAAAAACTTTCGGGCAGGGTGAGCGTGCCGCCCTCGGCAGTGCCGCCGTATGCCGTAACGAACCAGTTTTCGCCGCCTGCCGCACCGTCGTGATAGAGCGTATAGTCGCCGCTCTGCACATAGCCGCTTTCGGGCGCCGAAGTTACGATAGTTTCGGCATACATGGCTATCATTCCGTTATCGGTGCCGCCGCAGGTGAGGTCTACCGAACTGAGGTTGACTATCTCGATAAGGCAGTAATTGCTGCCGCAGGAGGAAATTTTTGTCACCGTGGCGGGTATGGTCAGTCTTTTAAGCGAGGTGCAGCCCGATATGCCCGCAAGCTCCGTTACGGAGGTCTGTTCGCCGAACGATATGCTTTCGAGCGAGGTGCAGCCGTCGAACGAGCCGCTTGCAAGTTTTTCAACGCTGTCGGGCACGGATACGGAGGCAAGCGAAGTGCAGCCCCTGAAGCAGTTGCCCGGGATCTCGGTTATGGCGCTGCCCAGCCCTACGGAGGAGAGCGCGGTGCAGCCGTCGAACATGTAGTTCGACAGTTTTGCGGTGTTTGCGGGAAGGCTTACCTCTTCAAGCGCGGTGCAGTTCTGGAAGGTCTGCTGGCCGTTGAAGGCGAGCGCCGCCGTGTTTTCTCCGAAGTCGAGCTGCACGAGCTGCGCACAGCCCTGGAACGCCATGCCGCCCACCGAGGCGAGCTCTCCATCGAATATCACCCTCTGCACGGGCGTGCCGAGGAAGACGTTGGAGTCTATCGCAGTGAAACCGGAAAGATCGTATGTCCCCTCCTCGGAGGAATTGACCGTGAGCAGCGAGGTGCAGCTCTGGAATGCGGCGTTGGGCAGCGAGTCCATGACTGCCTCTATTGTCACGGCCTCTATCGAGGAGCAGCCCGAAAACGCGCCCCTGCCCATCGAGGTGAGAGAAGCGGGTATGGTGAGCGCGCCCGCCGCCGACGAGCAGCCCGAAAAGGCGCTTGCGCCTATGCTTTCCAGCCCCGAGGGGAGCGAGATCGATTGCAGCGCCGAACAGCCGGAGAAGGTGCTCGAACCTATCGAGACGAGGCCTGCGGGCAGCGCTATGTCTTCGAGCGAGGCGCACCCCGTGAACACATAGTCGGCAAGCTCCGTTATACCTTCGTTCAATGCGGCCTCCGCAAGGGAAGAGCAGTTCTGGAACGCCCACTTGCCCAGCCCCGTCACGCCGCCGAGGTCTATGCTTTCAAGCGAGGTGCAGCCCGAAAAGGCGCCTATGCCCACCGTCTTTAAGTTTTCGCCGACTATAACGCGCTCTATTTCGGTGTGCCCCATGAACACGCCGGTCTGCAGCACCATGCCCATGAGCGTGGTGCCGTCGGCTATCGCCGCAACGGGTTTGCCGTTGCAGGTATCGGGGATGGCAACGGTGTCCCATGCGCGGCTTTCGTATGCGGTGAGAGTGTACGAATTGCCGTCATCGCTCTCGGCAAAAGTCATGTCGTCAAGCTGGCTGTGGCCGCAGACAGTGCAGACGCCGTCCGCATAGGTGTGGCCCGTGGCGCGCTCTATGGTGCGTATGCCCGCCACCTCCGTCTTAGAGGCGTCGGTGTAGGTAGTGCGTACGCCGTCCTGCGTGCAGGATGCGGCCGTCTCGGTGACGTTGTCGGGCAGCTGTTCGCCCGCGCCCGAGAGGTCGAACTGATAGTGGTCGCCGTTGGTAAGATATATGTGCAGCGTACCTTCGGAACAGATGATGTTGGATATGCCCGTGCCCTGCGCGCCGTCGCTGCCCGTTACCTTGCCGGCGTCGATCTCCCTGCCGCCTGTCAGGGTGAGAATGAGGTGCCCGTCTTCGTCTATGCGGGCGTCCTCTATTCCGTTGATCTCCTCTTCGGGCGGCTGCTCGACTTCGGTCATTCCGGATATGGTGAGCACCGCCGCATGCATGGAATCGGACGCCGCGCCGTACCCGAACTGTCCGCCCATCACCTGCGAGTTTATGTAGAACGTGAGTTCCAGTTCGTCGAGCTCCTCCAAAGGCCCTACGTTTTCCAGCACCATGTCGATGTGCGTGACGTAGCGCACCTTCTGATAGTTGCTGCCGCCCTCGGGGTCGGGCGCGTTTACGAGGTCGTCCTCGGCAGAGAGCTCGTAGGTTACCCCGTCGGTCACAAGCTCGCCTTCGGCGTTGTAATAGCCTATGGTGCCGTTTTCGATCTCGCCCTCGCCCGTGGCGCCTGTGCCGTAAGGATCGATGAACGTGTCGCACTGAACGGTGTATATCACCACTTCGCTCTTGTCGGTGTCTATGCCGAGCAGATAGCGCCCGTCGCCGAGGTCGGTTATGGTGCCGCCCTTATACAGCCCTTCGCCGAACTCCACGCCGCCCATGGCGTCTATGTAGGCGCTCAGCGAGGCGTCGAGAGCGTACGTCGTGCCCGCAGGCTGCTCGTCGGCTTCCGCCGCATAGAGGGTCATGTCCTCGGTCACCGTATAGCCCGCGAACGACCACGGTTCGGTCGCGCCGCTTTCGTACCTGTAATACCACTGTGTGATGGCGTTGCCGAGCGCGTCGGTGTATTCGGGCAGGGTGGCCTTCTGCCCCTCCTTCACCTGCTGCGTGCCGTACACATACCCGCCTTCGGACGAAAACGTCACGGTGTACGTCCTCTCCTCGGGCAGGGTGGTCTGGCCGTCCCCCGCGCCGTCCGTGCCGCCCGTGCCGCTCTGTCCGCCGGGGTTGCAGGCGGAGAGAGTGAACGCCGAGCAGAGCGCTACCGCGGCGCTGAGCGCGCCGAATGCGATCTTGCCCAATCTCTTCTTTGTTGTTGTCATCTATATCTCCTTTTAATAATTGATCTGAATTTATCCGCAACCGGCCTTTCAGCCGAATATGCATATCTTTCTGTCGCTTACGCGGGCTATCTGCGCCTGCACGCCGTAAGTTTCGCGCAGCATGCCGTCCGTTATCACCTCGTCGGGCGCGCCCGCCGCAAGCACGCCGCCCTCCTTCATCATTATCACGTGGTCGGCGTAGCGCAGGGTCTGGTTGACGTCGTGCAGCACCATCAGCACGGTGGTGCCGTGCCGCTCGTTGAGCGAGCGTATCAGCCCGAGCATCTCCAGCTGGTAGTGCACGTCGAGGTAGGTGGTTATCTCGTCGAGCAGCAGCGCCCTGTCGGTCTGCGCCATTGCAAGCGCCAGCCATACGCGCTGCATCTGCCCGCCCGAGAGCTCCTTTACCCGCCTTTCGGCAAAAGCCGAGGTGCGGGTCTCCTCCATGGCGCGCTCCGCCGCGTCGAGGTCGGCCTGCGTTGAGTGCGAAAAGAACACGTTATGGTAGGCAGTCCTGCCCATTGCCACAAGTTCGCGCACCGTCATGTCGTCGGGTACGGTGTTGTACTGGTGCACCGCGGCGACGCTCTGCGCGTATTCCCTGCGCGGTATGGCCGATATATCCCGCCCGAAGAACAGTATCTTCCCCGAAGCGGGCCTGTATATCCTTGAAAGAAGGGCAAACGCGGTGGTCTTTCCGCAGCCGTTGGGGCCTATGAGCGCCGTCACTTTGCCCGCGGGCACCGCGAGGTTTATATCTTTGAGCACGCGCGTCCCCCGTTCGTACCCGAAGGAGACCGAGTGCATTTCAAACGCGTTTTCAGGCATACTTCTTGCTCCTGAGCAGCAGCACTATGAACAGCGGGCCGCCCACGACAGACATTATGATGTTCACGCCTATCTCGTAGGGGTAGGCTATCCACCTGCCCACGGTGTCGGCGACGAGGAAGAACAGTGCGCCGAGCAGCGCGCTGTACGGTATGAGCTTTTTGTGATCGTTGCCCACGAGCAGGCGGGCTATGTGCGGCACTATCAGGCCGAGGAAACTTATGCTGCCCACCACCGCCGTGGCCGCCGAGGCAAGGAACACCGCCGCCACCGAGACCTGAAGGCGGGTGCGCGACACGTTTACGCCAAGGCTGCACGCCAGCCTGTCGGAGAGGGCGAGCAGGTTGCACTGCCGCACGCAGAACACGCACAGCGCCGCACCTATCGCCACATATATGCCGAGCACAACAACATCGTCCCAGCTTTTGAGCGATATGTTGGATTCGACTATGCTTGCCGCGCCCGTGAAGTTGCCGCCCGTCATCTGGTTGAACGCCGAAGACAGCCCCGAAAAGAGCGCGTCGACGGCTATGCCGACAAGTATCAGCCGCACGGGGCTGAGCCCGCCCTTCCACGAAAGGACGTACACTATGGCGAAGGCAAGCAGTCCGCCGAAGAAGGAAAACAGCGGCGACAGGTAGTAGAGCGAGGGCAGAAACGCCGTGACGAGCACCGCCACGAACGAGGAGCCGGCGCCTATGCCTATTATGCCGGGGTCGGCGAGCGGGCTGCGCATCACCGCCTGGGTCATAACGCCCGCGGCGGACATGGCCATGCCGCCCAGAATGGCGACGAATATGCGCGGAAAGCGCAGCTGCACGATTATGGCCACTTCCTCGTCGTATTCAACGAATATGCCGCGCAGTATGCGCAAAAAGGACACCTTGATTCCGCCCGTCGCTGCCGCCAGGAAGATGAACACAATCAGCAGTACCGCCGTGACCGAGAATGCAAGTATAACCTTGACAAGCCCGCTTATTTTGCGTCTTTTTTGTTCATTGCCCATATACTATGCCTGCGCGAACACCGTTTCCGTGAGAAAATCGAACGCCGTGTACCAGTCGAGGTTGGCGCTCATCCCGAAGGCGTCGTCGGAGGAGAGGTAATACACCTCGCCCTCCCTTACCGCTCTGAAACTCTGCCAGAGCTCGCCCGTGGCTATCTCGTTGCGCATATATGCAAAGGCGTTCTCCTCATCGTAGTGCGCAAACACGCATATCTTGTCGGGGTCGGTCTGGATCATGTGCTCCTGGTTCACCGCCGCCACGCCCGAGCCGTCGTCCACATAGTCCTTGCCGTAGACGTTGGTGCCGCCCGCCAGTTCTATCAGGCTTCCAACATAGGAATCGGCGGTGACGATGAGGTAAAAGCCCCCGGGATATGCCATGAGCACGAGCACGGTCTGCGGCTGTTCGGCCGTGACCCTGTGCTCCTCGACATAAGTCTCGTACTCCGCGCGCATCGCGGCGGCCTGTTGCTCCCTGCCGAACTGCCTGCCGAGGGCGTCTATGTCATCGTACATGCCCTCCACGCTCGAAAGGTCGATGTACTGCGCCTTTATGCCGGCGTTTGCAAACTGAGCCGAGAGCCCTGCTTCGAGCGTGCGCGGCACGAGCACCAGCTCGGGATTTATGTTGCTGAGTATCTCCATGTCGGGTGTCATGGCGTTGCCTATGGTCGCCACGCCCTCGTAGCGTTCGGGCAGGTCGATATCCTCCGCGGCGGAAGGTATACCCACGACTTCGTCTATCTCCAGTCTGTCGAGTATCTGGCAGACGGCCATGGACGTGGTGGCTATGCCGTAGGGTTGCGAGCGCTCGCCCGCAAGCCCGCAGCCTCCGAGGACAGAGGCGGCAAACGCAAGGCATGCGGCGCCTGCAAGCGCCGCAATGTTCTTCGGCCGCATCACTCCGCCTCCCCCGCAGCCGAGGCGGTATCCCAGTCCACCGTGAGCGTGGCTTCGTAGCTGTCCGCCGCGAACTGCGCGCCCATCACCTGCGAATCTATGCACAGCGCGAGCATATAACTTTGCCTCTTTTCCTCAACGGGGAGGGTGATGCTGTCCACGTAATGCACCTCTTCCTGCGTGTTGTTGGTGGCGGTGTCTTCGCTGAGGGTGTAAGACACCCCCTCCGTAACCAGGCTGCCGTCCCCGCCGTATATGCCGATCGTGCCGTTTTTCAGGCTGCCCTTGTTGTTTATTCCCGTTTCGGGCGGGTCGGCGTCCACAAACGTGAAGCATTCTATCGAAAATATCTTTACGCTGCTCTTTATAAGGCGCAGCGTGATGCTGAGCGAACCGTCCTCCGCGACGGTGTATTCCGTCCTTTCGAGCAGGGGTTTGCCGAACTCTATGCCGCCCATGGCCGATATGTAACAGCTCAGCTCCGCCTCCACCGAATATGTGCCGGGGGTTTCGGGCTGCGCGCAGGCCGTAAGCCCTGCCGCGAGTGCGCACGCGGCTGCCGCAACGGCAGCAAGTAACTTTTTCATGTTGTCCTCCTTCCGCCTTAAAGGCGCAATGTTTTTTCTCGGATACGGCAATATACCGCAATCAATCGCCGAACGAGGCAAAGACGGCCCTGCGCGCCTCTTCACCCATGGCGCACGCCATTTTAAGCGACTCGCTCTCCGCCACGCCCTCTGCAAGCCCCGCCCGCACAAGATGAGCTTTCAGCATGCGCGAGAGCGCTGAATACTCTTCCAGCACGCGCACCCCCGCCTCCGTGAGGCGCACGCACTTGTCTTCGCCCTTTAAGGCGAGTCCCGCGCGCTCTAGTCTGCCCAGAGCGCGGAACACGCTCACGCGCGAAACGTTCAGACAGCGCGCTACCTCTGAGCCGCTCGTCCGCCCGCAGTCGCCGCCCGTGCGGGCGACCGCCATGAGATACCGCAATTCGGAAACAGTCATGTCCCCCTCCGTTAGTCACGGGGTAACGCCCCGTAAAAGCACTCTATCCGGAAGGCCCCGCAACGGCGCGGGAACTTCCGGATAGGCAAATGGTAAAATATGTATATGCCGTAAAATTCTTAACCATGGTTTATTCTATAACTTTCGTCTCCGGCTGTCAAGAAAAATTAACCATAGTTTATAAATTTTTACTTTGACAAAAAATTAACAAAAAATGAAAGAACGGAACTGTAACGGGCGTTAAAAAAGGGGCGCGCCCGGCGCCCCTTTAAGGAGATGTTAAAGTATTACAAATTCGAGCAGCGCCCACAGCCCCATCAGCACGGCAAGAAAGGCGGCGTTGTATGCAGTGAACACGAGCAGGTACCTGACGCGCTTTTCGGGAAAGTTGCGGGCTATCTCCTTGTAGGAGATGAGGCTGGCCATGGAGGCTATCAGCGTGCCCAGCCCGCCGAGGTTGCAGCCCACGACGAGCGCGTGCCAGCCGTCGGAGAACCCCGAAAGCAGCAGCGCGGCGGGCACGTTGCTTATTATCTGGCTGGCGAGCACCGCGACGGGAGTCTCGCGGCCGGAGATGACGGAGGAGAGAAAATCGCGGAAGGGGCCGATGTTGCCTATGTTGCCGATGAATATGAACAATGCGGCAAACGTGCCGAGCAGGGAATAGTCCACCTTTGCGAGCACTCCCCTTGCCGCGATCAGCCCGAACACCAGGAGCGCCGCGGCGACTATGAGCGGCGGTATTATGTCGAACAGCGCGAGCATGCACAGCACGAACCCGACGGCCGGCCATACAAGGCCGAAGACGCTGCCGAGCGGCGCGGAGGGCACCCCGCATGCGACGGGCGCGCTTCTGAAACACATGACAACGGCAAACAGTCCTACGGCGGACAGCGCGCAGTACGGCAGCATGGTGAGCACCAGCTCCCCGAACGACATCCCCGACTGCGCATACAGATACAGGTTCTGCGGATTGCCCATCGGCGTGAGCATGCTGCCCAGGTTTGCGGCGAGCGTCTGCAATATGACGAGCGGCACGGCCAGCCGCAGGCTGTCCGAGAGCCTGAGCACCACCAGCGCGAACGGCACGAAGGTGATGAGCGCGACGTCGTTGGTGGCGACCATGCTGAAAAAGAAGGGCAGAAAGACGAGCACAAGCATTATTTTGCGGGTGCTGCCTGCCCTTTTGAGCAGCTTGTGCGCCAGAAAGGAGAACAGCCCCGCCGACTGAAAGCCCTTCATGACCGTCATGAGCGCAAACAGCTGGGCGATAGTGTCCCAGTCGATGTAGTCGAGGTAGCCGATATCCGGCGGCACGAAGCACATGGAGATCACGGCGAGCAGGACGGCTATGCACAGCACCGCCTCGCGTTTTGCAAACCGCCACGCGGCGGAAAACACCTTGTTCATAATATCACCGCAAGCGATTATATCACCTGACGGCGCATCGCACAACAATTTAGCGCACGCGCGCAGAAATTAGGTGGCAAGTTTTTCACGCACGGAGCCGTCCGCGGTAAGGCTGTATGACGAAAGATACGCATCGTACACTATATCCAGTCCGTACATTTCGGAAAAGTATGCGCGCAGGAACGCCATATACCTGCGGAATGTGGAAACCGATATGCCGTATACACCGCAGCAGTCGCGTATTTTAATGCATGCGCCTAGGCGCAGGGCGTCGTACATCTGCAAAATTATGTAACTTTTTTTCATGGTAAAATTTCATAAAGCGCTTTGATGTCTCCTTTGATTTTTTCGGGGCGGCGCCCCTGTTGCAACTACCGATAGTGTAGCAGATTCTGCGAGCGTTTTGTTGAGCAGCGTTTTCGGAAACGGTGGAAAATTCGGCTTAATTACAGGAAATTTGCGCTTAATTGCCCGTTCGTGGGCAGATCGCGGGCATAAAAATGCCCCGCGCCGCGGCATATCCGCCGCGGCGCGGGGCGCCCGCAATTAAAATCACAACACTTCCAGCTCTACGGTAAAGCGAAGCATGCTGCCGCACTGCACGTCCCTGTTTACGGCGAACGTCCCGCCGCCGTATTCATAGCCCACGCCGCTGTAGAGGAAATTTAAGGCCTCGTCGGTAACACAGAACGCGTTGTGCGCATATCCGCAGCCGACGACCTCGCAGCGGTAGGTTATGCGGAATCGCCCGCCTTTACTTACATCGGGCACGAAGTACAGCGCGTCGCTGCCCCTTAAAACAAACTCGTATTGCCTGCCCGCTTCTATCACCGCGGGGGTGTATTGCGTTCTGCCGTCCTCCTGCGAAGCCTCTTCGAACACCGGTTCGAGCACTACGCCGCCGCGGAGCGGGATATAGCTGAAATTTACGAAGTCGCCGCCGACCTCGCGCCAGCCTATGAAGTTGCAGCCCTCCCTTTCCTGTTCGGGCAGCACTATGTGGCTGCCCTCTGCAAACACGTCGCCTCCCTCGCAGCGGAGCGTGACCCCCTCGACCTCCGATTCAAGGCAAGTCACCCTTGTCCCGTAGTCCCATCCTTCCGCAAACCCTGCAACGACCTGTTCGGGAAGCGCCGTGTAGACGTACGTTTCCCCCTCGCCGAAGGCGTACGGCTCTATCGTGCGCACGGAAGAAGGGATATATATGCAGGGAGGATCGTTGGACATCAACAGGTCGACCGCCAGCGCATAACCGCCTATATATTCCAGCGTGTCGGGCAGAATTATGCCGCCGCTGTACACCAGTGCGTCGCAAAAGGCGTAACTTTCCAGCCTTTCAAGCCCTTCGGGCAGGACGGGGATATTGTGTATATACGCGCCCGAAAAGGCATATTCGCCTATAGATTTGAGCGAGCTGCCCTCTGCAAACTCAATGGAAATATCTGAAGTTCTGAAACATTCCTTTCCTATCTGCTTAACACCTGCAGGTATTACTACCGGCTGCGATATTGCCATATAGTTGAAACAGTTGTCGCCGAGGCGTTCGACCGTACCCGGTATTACCAGGCTGTTCAGATATAAGATTTCGGGATGAGACTCTGTGTACCTGTCGAACCTGCCTTCTATCGCGACTACCGGCTTATCCTGTATATACGCGGGAATAACGAGGTCTACATTTTTGCCGAAGGATCCGGTATATCCCGTGATTATCACGCTTTCGGGGCCTATCCTGAAGCTGAAATCTTCGGCGCTGCCGTTGACCATCACCTCCTGCCATACGGCGTAGACTGTGAGATCGGACTGCTGCGTTGCGGGCGTGGCTTCAAGGTATTCTCCGCTGCCGTCGGGCGCAGTGTTCCAGCCGAGGAACAGCCAGCCTTCCCGCTCGGGCACGGGCAGCAAGATCACCTGGTTCCATGCCACCTTTGAAGGCGCGGGGTATTTGAGAGTGCCGCCGCCGGGCACGCATTCGAGGGCGTACGTCAGCCCGGCCTCGCGGTACTTTGCGGTGAGCGTCATGTTGCCGATGCTTTCGACATCAATGATCTCCACCCGTTCGCCGAGTTCATCGTACCAGCCGATAAAATCATATCCCGCAAGCACGCATTCGGGCAAAGCGAGTTCCTCGCCGAAATAAATTTCGCAGTCAAGATAGTCGCATGTATCGCCGCCGAGCGTAAATTCACCGCCTGCGGCGTCAAGCTCAACAATATATTTATTTGCGGTAAATCGGGCATATACGGTATTCAATTCGGCAACATTATCTGCATTTATCTCGGTTATCCGCTCGCCGCCGACCTCGCTCGTGAACCAGCCGACAAAGGTGTGCCCAGCCCTTAACAGCGGCTTCAAGCGCACCGTATCGCCGTAAGCAATGGAATTGGGATTGCCTTCGCCGCCCGGATACGTGCCGCGGTCGAGCTCGTAGACCACGGTATATATCTCGGGAGAATATACGGCGTGCAGCTCAATGTCGCAAAAGATGCCGTACAATCTTTCCACCCACTCGCCGCTGCCGTCGGCCGCCGTGTTCCAGCCGATAAAGTCGTAGTGCTCCCTCTGCGCGCCGTACAGCGTGTGCACTTCGCCCGCGCCCACAGAAGAGGGATTTTCGCCGAGAAGCGTGCCGCCGTGGGTGTTGTACGTCACCGAAAAGAAGTCCCCGCTCGCCTGCCAGCGCGCGTAAAGGGTGAGATTTTTTGCGCTTTCGCCGCCCACGCTTTCGTACCTGTTCCCTCCTTCGGGGGAGTCGAACCAGCCCAGAAACATATAGCCCGCGCGCACCGGTTCGGCAAGCTCCTCTTCCCGCGCGGAGGTGACCTGCGAGGGGTTGCCTGCTTCCAGCGAGCCGCCGCACAGTTCGTAGCGCACGGTGAACGTGCCGTCGCTCCACTTTGCATACAGCGCTATGTCCGAGCAGCAGCACTCCACCCCGCCTACCGCCTGCCCCGAAAAGTCGGGCGTAAGATACCAGCCTTCGAACGAAGCACCCTCCTTATACGGCGCGGGCAACGAGATCATGCCGCTCTCCATATTGAAGGTGTAGGCGGGCGCGGTGCCGAACGCGCCGCCGTTCAGCCAGTAATCTATGGTATATTCCCGCAGGCTGAACACGGGGAAATATTCGGCGTTATCAGTGATCTTTATGGGAAAATTTACGATTGCCCCCGTACTATCCTCGAAGTATTCAAAATCATAGCCTGTCTTTTGCGGTGTGGCGGGCACAAACCAGTCGTCAGAGGTCACCTCGTATTCCACTCCGTCCACCGTTACGGTGAAATGCCTTGTGAGTACTTGCGGCAATACTATGGCAAGTACTATCGCCGCCACCGCAACGAACGCCGCGGCAAGCACCGCCGCAAGCGACACCCGTCTGCGGCGCACGATCTGCACGGGAGTCTCGGCCACCGTATCCTGCGCGACGCCGAAGTACAGCTGCGAGGCAGAGGTGCCGAAGTGCGAGGCGAGCGCGCAAAGCTGACCCATGTCGGGGCAGGTAATGCCGCGCTCCCACTTGGACACGATATCGGAGGATACGCCCGCGGCAGCGGCCACTTCGTCCTGACCCTCGCCTCTTGCTCTGCGCGCCGAGGCGATGGCCCTCCCTTCGCGCACGACGTCGAAGCTGCCCGAAAACAGCCCGCACTCCTCGGGCGCGCCTATCAGCCTTTCCAGCGGCACAAAAAGTGCCGAGGCAATTTCGCCGAGCAGAGAAAAATCGGGCTCGGAAACACCCCTCTCCCACTTAGACACCGTCTGCAAGTGAACATTCAGTTTATCCGCCAGCTCCTGCTGGGTCATTCCCGCCGCCTTGCGCAGCGACTTCAACCTTTCACCGAACCGCTCCATTTTATCCCTCGCGAATGAGTTATTCAACGCAAGTATAGCACATTTCCGGCAATAAGGCAACAGCTGCGCGCTCCGCGTCGCGCAAAAACCGTCCCCGCCGGCGTGTCCACATGCCCGCACAGTAGCCCGAAATGCAAAGTTTTATTTGCCGCAAATAAAAACACACAAAACGCATTGGGGCGCGCGGCAGAAAGATTTCCGCCGCGCGCCCATAATTTTATCGGATTACTTGCAAATTTTTATTTGCAAAATTCAGTCGTCGCGCCTTCTGAGCGCCTTGCGCACCACGGGCACGCCGGCCGCGGGCGGCACACGGCGACATTATGTAAAAATATTGCCGGCTTGTGCGCGGCATGATATAATCATGACCGTATTATGTAGATTTTCCTACATTGATTGATTTATTCCATGTACATGGCCGGCAGCGCTCTCAGCTGCCGGTTTTTTGTTTTGTCCTCAAACAGTCTGCCCAGCCTGTTCATCATCTGCACCTTGTGTTCCATCAGCGAATGGGCATACCGTTTTAGCGTTATGGCGGGGTTGTTGTGGCCGAGTATCTCCGAAAGCGTCCTTACATCCATGCCGACCTCGAGCGCACGCGTTGCAAACGTGTGCCGCAGCGAATGAAAACCGCGGTGGGGTATGCCGAGCTTTTTGAGCAACGTTTCGAATGTGCGCTGATAAGAGCGTACCTGCGCGCCGTAACGGCTCCTGCCCTCGCACACGTATTCGCTCCTGCGCCTGCGCCTGCACCATTTCAACATGGCGAGGATCTGCTTCGGAACGGGTATAGTCCTGTACGAATTGGATGTTTTGGGCGTGCCGACGATCTTGAAATATGCGCCGTTGCGCCAGCCGTCGCGGCATGTCTTGCTCACGGTTATTGTGCCCTTTGAAAAGTCAACGTCGCCCCACTCAAGGGCGAGCAGTTCGCCTATGCGCAGGCCGGTATACAGGCACAGGATTATGCCGCAGAGCTTTGGATTTTCGCCTGAGAGGATATATACCTCGATCTTCCGCTGCTCGGCAAGCGTGAAACAGCCCGTCTTGCCCTCGCTCGGATGCGGGCGGCGGATACAGTCGGTGAACTCCCTTTCGCACAGGCCGAGCAGCACCGCCTTTTTGAGCGAGCCCTTCAGCAGCGTTATCAGCCCGTTCACCGTAGCGGGAGAAAGCCCCCGCGCGTTCAGTCCCGCTACAAATTTCTGCAGAGTGAGCGCGGTGATCCCGCCGAGCGGACAGTCACCCAGCGCGGGCACTATATATGCGCCCGACTGCCTGATATACTTGCAATAAGTGTTCTCCTTTACGTTCGGCTTTACAAAGTTTTCCAGCCACTCGTAAAGCCAGTCCCTATATTTCATAAAAACCTCCTTTACTCTATTATTTATTTATAACGTGCGGCTTAAAACCCGAAGCGCAAAAAAAACCGCCGCTGTGACGCGGCGGCGATCTGCGCATTATTCAAAACATATTGCGGGGTGAATTCAAAACCACCAGTTAAACTGGTGGTTTGCACATACCATAGAAGGGTTTATTGCCGGCGTACCCGTCAACGGGTATCGAAATTTGGCAACGCATCACTTATCTCGGGCAGCCGCTATGTCGCGGCTGTCTTTTTTTTCCTTACTTATTCTTTATACCCGTAAACGGGTCTATGTATTCGCTCATACTTATCTGGTCGTGCATATGGTCGTCTTCTAACTGTTTCTTTATAAACTTTCATTAATAATTTTTAAAAGAAATAAAATTAAATGTATTTAATTTAACAAAATGACCATTACTACTACCATTGCAATAATAGACAGTAAAGCGATAATGAATGCACAGATTGCATAGCCACGCTCTTCTCGGTTAAATATAAATTTAAAATTAACAACAGTATGAATTAACTGACCGATCACGCCGTCGATCAAAGAAAGAATCGCAAACGTAGCGCATACAATCAATAATAGCAATCCCCC
>DVIK01000038.1 GCA_018711385.1 Candidatus Coproplasma avistercoris | reverse complement strand
CGGCGGCTGCGCCTGAAAGCGCAGCCGCCGCTTTTGATTGAATGCGGTATATGCCGCATTTACCGCATTATCCGCCGTAAAGTTCCGCCTCCACCTCTTCGCAGTAGCGCACGGAGGCCATGGCGTCCTTTGCATACCTTGTGGCGCCGATGGACGCGGCATATTCGGCATTGAGCACAGCGCCGCCCACCAGCGTGCGGCAGGAGGGGTATTCAGCTTTGAGCAGCTCTATCGTCTCCTTCATGGAGGCGACCGTTGTGGTCATCAGCGCAGACAGGCCCACCACCTCGGCGCCCACCTCCTTCGCCTTGTCGGCTATGGCGCGCGCGGGCACATCCCTGCCCATGTCGTACACCTTAAAGCCGTAATTTTCCAGCAGGGTCTTTACAATATTCTTGCCTATGTCGTGTATGTCGCCCTTTACGGTGGCTATCACCACCTTTACCTTTTTGGAGTTGCCTCCGCCGCCGAAAGCCGACTTTATCACATCAAAGGCGCCCGACGCCGCCTCCGCGCTCATTAAAAGCTGCGGAAGAAAGAGCGTCTTTTTTTCGAACCTGTCGCCCACCTCGTCGAGCGCGGGCACTATCTGCGAATTTATCACCTCGAGCGGGGGCATCGTTTTAAGCAGTTCGCGCGCCGCCTGTTCGGCCTCGGCTTTCAGCCCCCTTTCGACGAAGTATTTCAGTCCCTCGCCCTCCGCCTGCCCTGCCGCGGGGGCATTCGCCGCAACGGCCTGCACCGTAACGCTCTGCGCGCAGGCAATGTAATCGAGGCAGTTTTTATCGTATCCGCGCAGCGCGCAGAAACTTTTATAGGTCTTTGCCATCTCCTGCGACAGCGGGTTGAGTATCGCCGCCGAAAGCCCGTTTTCCAGCGCCATGGCAAAAAACGTGCCGTTAATGAAGTCGCGGTTGGGCAGCCCGAACGAGATGTTTGAAACTCCCAGCGAGGTATTTACCCCCATAGTATGCCTTATGTAACGCAGACTGTCGAGCGCGGCGGCCGCAGCGCCGCCGTCGGCGGACACCGCCATGGCGAGCGTATCGAATATGATGTCGTTCTTTCCGATGCCGTACTTTGCCGCCTCCGCCACTATCTTTTTTGCAATCCTTACCCTGCCTTCGGCAGTGGCGGGTATGCCGTTCTCGTCCAGGGTGAGCGCTATCACCGCGCCGCCGTATTTTTTTACGAGCGGGAACACCGCCGCCATCGACTCGCGCTTGCCGTTGACCGAATTTACCAGCGGCTTGCCGTTGTAGCGACGCATCGCCGCCTCCATTGCCGAAATGTCGGAAGTATCTATCTGCAGCGGCAGGTCGGTGACCGCCTGTATTTCGCACACGGCATTGGTGAGCACGGCGCTCTCGTCTATGCCGGGCAGGCCGACGTTTACGTCGAGGACGTGCGCCCCCGCTTCGGCCTGTTTTACCGCCTCAGAGAGGATATACGCCGTGTCGCCCTCGGTTATGGCCTGTTTGAGCCGCTTTTTGCCCGTGGGATTGATGCGCTCGCCTATAACTACCGGCGCGCCGCCGAAGTAAACGGCATGGGTGTATGAAGCTATGCAGGTGAGGTCCTTTTTTGTAACTTCCGCAGGCCGCCTGCCCGAAACCGTCCGCCTGAGCAGCGATATGTATTCGGGAGTGGTGCCGCAGCAGCCGCCCAGCACCCTTACCCCGCAACCGAGCAGTCCGGCGCACTGTTCGGCAAACGCGGGCGCATCCAGATCGTAAAAGGTTTCGCCGCCGCGCTCTTCGGGCAGACCGGCGTTAGGCTTTACTATTACAGGTACCGAAGCGCACGCCAGCATGCGCTTTACCGCGGGCAGCATCTGCGCGGGACCGAGCGAACAGTTTATGCCCACCGCGCACACACCCAGCCCCTCAGCTATGGCGACTATCGCCTCGGGCGAGGCGCCCGTCATGGTCTTGCAGCCGCCGTCAAACACGCATGTGGCGATGACGGGCAGACCGCCGCCGCACTCCTTTGCCGCGACGAGCGCCGCTTTAAGTTCGTAGGAGTCGTTCATCGTCTCTATCGCGATGAGGTCTGCCCCTGCGGCTACGCCCGCAGAAACGGTGCGCGAAAATATGCCAACCGCCTCTTCAAAATCGAGGTCGCCGAGCGGCTTTAACAGCTTGCCCGTGGGGCCTACGTCCAGCGCCACGAACTTGACAGCGCCCGCCGCACGCCGCGCAATTTTTACGCCCGCCGCCACGACCTCCTCCGTCCTTGCACCCAATTTAAGGCTGTTTGCGCCGAAGGTGTTGGCATAGATGACGTCCGCCCCTGCGGCTATGTAGGCGCGGTGGATGTCCTCAACCTCGCGGGGGCGGGTGAGGTTCCATTCCTCGGGCAGTTCGCCGAGCGCGAGCCCGCGCTTTTGCAGCATGGTGCCCATTGCGCCGTCGAGCAGCACTATGTTTTCTTCAAGGTATTTCAAAAAATCCATTTTTACACCAAATGAATAAATTGCCCCGCACATATGCCGCTTTGAATGCGGCAAAGGGCAATCAGATACAGCTCTGAATTATTCCCACTATGGCGGTAACGGACTTTGTGGGCATCATCAGATCGCCCTCGGTGAGCGTTACGCCTATGTGCTTAGTCACCTGCAACGCGGGAAAAATTTCGCGCTGGAGCGCGAGCGGCAGATCGCCGTACCCGCAGGAAAAGCGGGGGCGAGCGGGGCCGTATTCGGCGACTATGCGCGCGTTCACCTCGTCGCACCACTGTTCGACGGCGGCGGCGCCCATTGCCTGCAACACCACGGCGCGCGCAGGCGAGATGCGGTTGTACTTTGCTATGAGCCTGTCTGCGCCCGCACCCACGGTGGCGGCGAACAGCACTATGTCGTTACAGCCCTCGAGGTTGCGGCAGAGCGAACGGCTCTCCACCTTTGCAAAGCCGAGGTCGAGCGCGCAGCCCTCGCCGCGCGTCACGGGATACGCCGAATATACCGCCTTGGGCGCAAGCACGGGGATCAGCAGCCGTTCGCACTCGCAGAGCAGCTCCTCCATGCCCTGCGCGCCGCTTACACCCGCATAGCCGAGGTAGCGCAGCGTCTCCTTCCTGTCCGGCTGCGCAATTATTCCGCTTATTACCTTCATACTATATCCGAAAGATTCGCGCGTATGGCGCGCGCCACTTCGGGCTTGTTCATGGAGTAGACGTGCACCGCCCTTATGCCGTTGGCGTACAGGTCGATTATCTGCTCGGTGGCATATGCCACTCCCGCCTGGCGCATGGCGTCGGGGTCGTCGCCGAACCTGTCGACTATCCGCCTGAACTTTGCGGGCATGGGCGAGCCCGAAAGCGTGAGCGTGCGCCTGACCTGGCTTGCGCGCGTTATGGGCATTATGCCGGGGATGACCGGCACGGTTATGCCCGCCGAATACGCCTTTGCGAGGAAGCTGTAAAACAGGTCGTTATCGAAGAACATCTGCGTGGTGAGGTAGTCGCAGCCCGCGTCCACCTTGCGCCTGAGGTTTTCTATGTCGGAATATATCGTGCGCGATTCGGGGTGCCCTTCGGGGTAGCACGCCCCGCCTATGCAGAATCCGCCGAACTTCTTTATGTCCGCCACCAGCTCGTTCGCATAACCGTATTCGAGGTTGCCCGCAAAATTTTCGGGTATGTCGCCGCGCAGGGCGAGGATATTCTCTATGCCCGCCTCTTTGAGCTGCCCGAGCTTTTCGCGCACGTCCGCCTTTGTGGAGGATATGCACGAAAGGTGCGCAACGGAATTTACGCCCAGCGCCTTGATGTGGCGTGAGATGGCCACCGTGTATGCGGAAGTGCCGCCTCCGGCGCCGTAGGTCACGCTCATAAAGTCGGGCCGCAGCGCCGCGATCTCGTCTATCGCGCGCGAAACGCTCTCGAATTTGTCGTCCGTCTTGGGCGGAAACACCTCGAACGAGAGCACCGCCTCCTTGCTCTTTATTATATCTGTGATCTTCATTATCTTATCCGCCGTGAAATTGCCCCGCACATATGGCGGAACAACGTTCGTTTTCTGTTCTGCTGCGCCTTTTTTCAGGCAAAGAGCGCTGTGGAGAGATACCTGTCGCCGCTGTCGGGCAGCAGCACGAGTATGCGCTTGCCCTCCGCCTCCTTACGCATGGCGACCTGCCTTGCCGCCCACATGGCCGCGCCCGAAGATATGCCCGTGAGGAAGGCCTCCGCCCTTGCGAGCGCCTTGCCCTCCGAAATTGAATCTTCGTCGGTGACGGCTATCACTTCGTCGTAGACGGCGGTATCAAGCGCCTTCGGCACGAACCCCGCGCCTATGCCCTGTATGCCGTGCGGCCCCGCGTGCCCCTTTGAAAGGACGGGCGACCCGGCAGGCTCTACGGCGATGACCTTTACGTCGGGGAAATGCTCTTTGAGCACGGCGCCAACGCCCGTTATCGTGCCGCCGGTTCCCACCCCCGCGATAAAGTAATCGACCTTGCCCGCGTCCCTTAAAATTTCCTGCGCGGTAGTCTTTCTGTGCGCCTCGGGATTGGCGGGATTTTCGAATTGCCCCGCTATTATGCTGCCTTCAATGGAGTTTTTAAGCTCCTCAGCCCGCCGTATGGCGCCCGACATTCCCTCGGCGCCGGGCGTCAGAACTATCTCCGCCCCGTAGGCCTTTATAAGCCTGCGGCGCTCCTCGCTCATGGTCTCGGGCATGGTGAGTATCAGCTTATACCCCCTTGCCGCCGCCACCAGCGCAAGCCCTATGCCCGTATTGCCGGAAGTGGGCTCTATTATGGTGCCGCCCGGCTGCAAGAGCCCGCGCGCCTCGGCATCGAGCACCATATTCAGCGCCACCCTGTCCTTTACCGAACCGGCGGGGTTGAAGTATTCGAGCTTGGCGATTATCTCGGCGTTCAGCCCGTTCGCCCTGCAATATCTGTTCAGCCTTAAAAGGGGCGTGCCGCCTATCAGTTCGGTTATGCTGTCATATATCATATCTGTTGCCTCGCAATATTGTTGATTTGCCCATATATGCGGGCGTTTTTGCCTTTATACCCTGTCGAACGCCTGCTTTAAGTCGGCAATGATATCGTCTATGTGCTCGGTGCCTACCGAAAGGCGCACCGTGGCGGAGGTTATGCCGCCCGCTTTGAGCCCCTCTTCGTCCAGCTGGGAGTGCGTCGTCGAGGCGGGGTGGATGACGAGCGACTTCACGTCCGCCACGTTTGCAAGCAGCGAAAAGAGTTTAAGGCTTTCGGTAAATTTTACCGCACTTTCCCTGCCGCCCTTTATATCGAAACTGAATATCGAGCCACCTCCGCGCGGAAGGTAGCGCCTGTAAAGCTCGGCGCCCATGCCTGTCGCCAGCGAAGGGTGGTTCACCTTTTCCACCTTGGGGCAGTTCTTTAAGAAATCCACAACTTTGAGCGCGTTTTCAACGTGCCGCTCCACCCTGAGCGGCAACGTCTCCAGCCCCTGCAATATAAGGAAGGAATTGAACGGCGAGATGACCGCGCCCTGATCGCGCAGCAACGTGGTGCGCATTTTAAGGATATACGCCGAAGGCCCGCCGACGTCGGTGAACACCACGCCGTGATAGGCGGGATTGGGCTGCGTCAGCCCGGGGAACTTGCCGCTTGCCTTCCAGTCGAATCTGCCGCCGTCCACCACTATGCCGCCCATGGCCGTGCCGTGGCCGCCCATGAATTTTGTGGCGGAATGCACCACTATGTCGGCGCCGTGTTCCAGCGGCCTTATCAGGCAGGGTGTGGCGAAAGTGGAATCGACGATGAACGGTATGCCGTGTTCGTGCGCGACAGCCGCGATCGCCTCCATGTCGATAAGGTCTGAGTTGGGATTGCCCATGCTTTCGGCGTATATCAGCTTGGTGTTGGGGCGGATGGCCCTGCGGAAGTTTTCGGGGTCGGTCTGGTCGACGAACGTCGCGGCTATGCCCTGTTCGGGCAGGGTGACGGCGAGCAGGTTGTGCGTTCCGCCGTAGAGGTTGGATGCAGCGACCACGTGATCGCCGCACGAGGCGATGTTCTGTATGGCGTAGGTTATGGCCGCCGAACCGCTGGCAACCGCCAGCGCGGCAACGCCGCCTTCGAGCGCAGCCACCCGCCTTTCGAGCACGTCGGTGGTGGGGTTTTGCAGGCGGGTATAGATGTTGCCCTCCTCTTTAAGGTCGAACCTTGCCGCAGCCTGCGCGCTGTTTTCAAATACATACGAAGTGGTCATATATATGGGAACGGCGCGCGCGCCCGTCGCGGGGTCGGGCTGCTCCTGCCCGGCGTGAATGGCAAGCGTTTCCAGACGATAATTTTGATTTTTATTCACAGCCGCCTCCTTGAAATGCATACAGCCTTGATTTTCTCTTTCCGCTATTATACACCCTGCCGCACTTATTTGCAACACAACGGAGGGGAAAATATGCACGCGCCGCAAAATTATACTGCATTTTCGACATTTTAATGCATAATTATGCATACGGCCGGATAAATGTATGACCAATGCCGCGGACGGTTTTACAGAAAAACGGCGGTGTGCCCGCATGAGAGCCGGCACACCGCCGCTAATATCCCGGTAACCGCCGCCATGCTACATAAGCGGCGAAAATATCTGCAACAGAGATATAAGCAGCGACCGCACCGGCCCGGGCTGCACGGATGCATAATTGCGCTGCGTACATTCGGGAAAGGTCTGCAAAAAGTCCTGTTCCAGCCCGCGCATCACGCCGGCGTCGTCGGTATAGAGCGCGTTTTCGTACTGCTGGAAAAAGGAGCGCAGATCGAAGTTGGCAGAACCGATTATGGCGCACTTTTCGGTGAGCACCGACTTGGTGTGCACAAACGCGTCCGTCATGGTATACACCTTAACGCCGCTGCTCATCAGCTTGTCGGCGTTGTCGAGCGAAATGAGGTAGACATATGCCTTATCGGGCACGCCCGGCAGCACTATGCGCACGTCGACGCCGCTCAGCGCCTTGCTTGCCAGCATGTTGGTTATCGTGTCGTCGGGCACGAAATACGGGGTCATTATCCAGAGCCGCTCTCCCGCCTGCGATATGGCGCCCGCATACACGTCGCGCGCGACGGGGGCAGCGTATTCCAGCCCCGAAGCGTACGGAAGGAAAGTTCCGCCGCTTGCCCCGCATACATCCCCCGACGAAACAGGTTCGGGAAATTTTCCGCCCCCCGCGTACATGAACGGGGAATAGTCGGAAGGCTTTTTTGTTACGAACTCCCACTGGCGCAGGAACATAAGGGTGAAGCCCTGCACCGCGTCGCCCTCTATGCGCACGGCGTTGTCCTTCCAGTAGCCGTAAAGGCGGCGCTCGTTGACGTATTCGTCGGAGATGTTTATGCCGCCCGTGTAGGCGAACCTGCCGTCTATAACCGTTATCTTGCGGTGGTCGCGGTAGTTCATGGCTATCTTATACATGGGCACGAGTTTGTTGAAGGCATAAAGCTGTATGCCGCTTGCACGGATCTCGCGCTTTAACTTTCCCGAAAGTTTGCCGGAAGACCCCATGTCATCGTAGATTACGCGCACGTCCACGCCCGCAGCCGCGCGCTCTTTGAGCACGGAGAACAACCTGTCGAACAGCACGCCGCCCGCAACTATGAAATACTCCAGAAAGATGAATTTTTCCGCCGAAGCGCAGCGCTCTATCATGTCGTCGAAGGCGCCCGCGCCCGAAGGGAAGTATTCGGCAGAGGTATTCTTATACGGGACATAGCCCGTAGCGTTCTTGATATAAGTGCAGGCGCGCGCCGTTGTTTCGGGCATATCTTTGCACGAACAGCCGGTAAGCATACCCGAAGAGGATTGAAGTATAGCCCTGTAGCGTCTGCGCGAAGAGCGGAAAAATATGCGTTCGTCCGAGAGGAAGAATATCAGAAAACCCACGGGGAACAGCACGAGTATCAGCATTATCCACACCGCCTTCGAGCGGCCGTTTTTATCGGATGCCAGCACATACAGGCAGGTGAGGATATCCATCACCACCGAAAAGATGAGGTAGCCGCGGAAAGCCGCCGCTACCAGCGTATGCAGGGTTATGAGCACCCCGAGCTGGAGCAGCGCCACGAAGAGTATGCTCATCGCCTTGAGCTTGCCTATACCCCTGCGCTCCGTCTTTAGACGTATTATGATATCCCGCGGTGATTTGGGCTGCCAGCGCGCATGCTGGCGTTTGAGCCGCTTGTTTTCAATGCCCATCGCCCACCCCCGTTATCTGCGCGGCCTCGGCGATTATCTGCTCTATGTTCTGCTGCAACACGGCGGCGATTATGCCGTATTTACGTTTATCGGAGGCGTACACCTTCACCGCGGTGAATACCGCCAGCGCCGCGAACAGCGTGCCCGCGCCCACGAGGCCCACTCCCGCCGAAAAGAACACCGTTGTGGTGGACAGCGCTATGACGAACGCGCCGTAAATTGCAAGTGCGAGTCCGATAAGGGCAACGAGTGTGCCGATCACGGCAGCACGAAGCGGCATGCGCGCGTTTGCCTTGCCGAGATAGTTCACCCCGACTTCGAACCTGACCTGAAGCAGCTGCAGCCTGTCCTTGCCGGGTATCTTATGAGGGCGCGCGAAATCGAAGTGTACCACGTCGGCATAGCGCCTGTCGGAATACACCCTGTCTTCGCGCCAGCCGAACGCCGCATATGCGCGCCTTATAAGGCCGGCTCCCTCTTTTTTCACCGCCACCGCAAGTTTGTCGTCGCCGAATATCTGCTCCATATCTCACTCTTGCGAAGAAATCCCGCCGCACTTTTGCGGCGATAATACAGCCATTATAACATACACTCGCCCGCTTTGCGCTGCATATGCGGCCGTCAACGGAATTTTTTAAGAAATTTGTTGAATTTATACATGTTTACGCCGACGGCAACCGCAAGCGCTGCCGCCGCCGCGCCGAGCGCACCCGTCACCGCCCAGAAAACCGTCGGCTCCGAAACGTGCAGCTCCGCTCCCCTGCCTACGATAACAAATAACAGGCAGGCCGAAAACGCCGCGCTGAACGCTATCATCAGGGCGCGTATCAGCTTATTTTTGCGCGCGATATAGTCCTTAACTTTGCGCGCGTACTCCGCGGCGCCGCCCGCGGCGGCGATCTCCCCGCCGTCCAGTTTTACCTTATCCTTCATAAAACACCAGATTGACCCGCATATATGCCGCAATCATTTCATGACCAGACGCAGCATCTTTTCCTTGGACTTTGTATATTTCTGATAGCGCACGGGCAGGTCGAACAGCGTGCTCTTGTCGACTATCGACTTTTTGTGCGTGAAGCAATCGAAACCGTCTTTGCCGTGGTAGCTGCCCATGCCGCTCGCACCCACGCCGCCGAAGCCCATGCGGGGCGTGGCGAGGTGGATTATAGTGTCGTTTACGCAGCCGCCGCCGAAGGCGCACCGCGCAAGCAGTCTATTTATGAACTTTTTATCGGAGGAAAACACATAGAGCGCCAGCGGATGGGGCTGCGAGTTTATGTCGGCTATCAGCTTTTCGGCGTCGTCGAATGTAAGCACCGGCATAATCGGTCCGAATATCTCCTCGCCCATCACCGCGTCCGCGCGGGTCACGCCGTCCATCACCGTAGGTTCTATGCGCAGCGCATCCTCGTCGCGGCCACCGCCGTACACTACCTTGGCTTCATCGATCAGCCCGCAGATCCTGTCGTAGTGCTTGCGGGAGATTATTTTGCCGTAGTCGGCGTTTTCAAGCGGATATTCGCCGAATTGCAGCGCTATCTGCTTTTTTACCTCGGCAATGAACCTGTCCTTTACCGAGGAATGGACGAATATGTGGTCGGGCGCGACGCATGTCTGCCCGCAGTTGAGGTATTTGCCGAAGACTATGCGCCTTGCGGCTAAGGGTATATCAGCCGTTTTATCCACTATGCACGGGCTCTTGCCGCCGAGTTCCAGCGTGACGGGTATCAGCCTTTCTGCGGCGCGGCGCATTACCTCCTTTCCGACAGCCGTGCTGCCCGTGAAAAAGATCTTATCGAACGGCATATCGAGCAGCGCGGAATTTTCCGCCCTGCCGCCCAGCACCGTCGTAACGTATTCAGGGGGGAACACCTCGGCAATAAGCTCGGCTATCGCCTTTCCCGTTTCGGGGGAATACGCCGAGGGCTTGACTATCACGGTGTTTCCCGCGGCTATCGCATCGACGAGCGGCTCCATCGTCAGCATGAACGGGTAATTCCACGGGCTCATGACGAGCACGCAGCCGTAGGGCGACTTTTTGACGTAGCTCTTTGCCGCATACTGCGCCATCGGCGTGGGCACGCGGCTGTCGCGCGACCAGCGCGCGACGTGCTTTATAACGTAGCTTATCTCCGAAAGAGTCATGCCCGTTTCGCACATGTAACTCTCGAATCCGCCCTTGCCAAGGTCGGCTTTAAGGGCGGCGTTTATACTGCTTTCGTGCGCGAGTATGGCCGATTTAAGCCTCTTTAACGCCGCTATCCTGAACTTTACGTTAAGCGTGACGCCCGTCGCAAAGTATGCCCGCTGCCTTTCGAGCAGCGCCGTCATCTCGTTTATATCGTTCATATCTTCACTCCGTTACGTTCAAAATCCGCTTTCGCTGGCTTTGCAATTTATATGCGTATAAATTCAGAATCCCGCCATCCTGTTTATTGCCGACAGGCAATTACATGATACGCCGTCGTCCGCTAAAACATAAACGGAAAAACGAAGACCCATTGCCGGGTCAAACGATGTCATGCCGGCCCGCCGATAAAAGCCAATAAAAAACTAATGCGTGCCGGGCAGCGGTTATCCGGGAAATACAGTCCCGTTATACAGAATACAATGCGACGGCGGACTTATATCCAAAACTCAGATATCGATGACCTCTCCTTCCGCTTCGTCCTTGCCGGCGCGCATCGCGGCATATATGCATGCCGCCGTAAGGCTGCACACAGAGTCGAGCAGCAGCGAAATGCCCACGAATATCATGAGGACGCGCGTGGTGGCGAACGGGTTGAATATGATTATCATGCCGAGCACGGCGCACACGACGCCTATAATCGCCGCCGTGAGCCACTCCGCACCCTTGTTGAGCTTGTATAGTTCGCGGCTTTCGATTATCTTGGAGATGCTGTCGAGAATGAGCAGCACGCCGAGCAGCACGGTGATAAATTCAGAGACGAATGCGGGAGCCACGATGAGCAGTATGCCCGCCACCATCACCGCGGCGAGTATCACCACATCATAGACGTGCACCCCGCCCTCTTCGCGGAAGTAGAGTATCATGCGCACTATTCCCCACACCAGCGTGAGAGCACCCGCTACGTAGCACAGCGTCTTAAGCATACCCTCGGGAAATACGATGAACAGTATCCCGAGCACGAGAAACATCAGCGACGCGGCGCCTTCGCGCAGGTCGAAATTCCTGAAGAACTTTTTCAGCTTATTTTTCATATCCCCATCCGGAAAATTTCGTTACTTATTTATAAACGCCGCCGCGCGGACGGAAACAGCAGAATAATTATTATCTGCTCACATCCGCCGCCTGACCGCGCGCACGATATATGATATTGCCAGCAGCACGAGCGATATTACAAGGAACACGCAAAAGAAGAACAGCAGGAACGCGCCGCAGGCGAGCACCCCGCCCGTGAATACCGAGAGCAGGCCTCCGCCGACGAGCGCCAATACGAGATCGACTACGAGAAAGGCGGTTGCATACGCCACTATGCCGGAAAGGGCGCCCCGCACATCCTCGCGCGAGAGCGTCATGTGCAGGGCGATGAAACTGCCGACGAGTATGAACACCCACCACTGCCAGGTGACGATGTAAGAAAACATTCCGGCAAACGACCGCAGCACGGTGAGCAGCGCGCCGCCGAAGTCGCCCGCGAAATCGGCGGCGACAATGTCGTTCGCCGCAGAAACGAACAGATCGGGCAGCAACAGGTATAAAAGCCCCGCGAGCAGCAGCCCGCCCACGAGCACGGGGGCAATGCCTATGAACAGGCACCCGATCTTCTGCCACCAGTTGCGGGGATTGTAGGAGTGATACACATAGCCCAGCGTGCCGTCGGAAGAGTTGATCTGAAACAGCTTTATTTCCGTTATCTTATGCCCGAAAATGAGGCACATGAGCGCATGCGCGCCCTCGTGAACGGGAGTGCCTATAAAGCCCGTGACATAGCACACCGCCCTTGCATGCGTGCCGAAATTGCGGTAGAACGCCCCGTTGCACAGCGCTATCGCCTTGCCGAACAGGAATATCAGCCCCAGCGTAAACGCCATCTGCAATAAAAAACTCAAAATAAAATTTCCGAAGTCCATATTTACCCCTTATTTGCGGCATATTGCGGCTCCGATCACGGCTTTATAGCCACTTTCATCACCCCGTCGGCGCCGCTTTCGAACAGCGCGAACGCACGGTCTGCCTCAGCCAGAGGGAAGGCGTGCGTTATGAGCGGCGAAACGTCAAGCCCATCTTCCGCTATCAGCCGCAGGATCGCCGCGCAGTCGCAGCCGTCCACTCCGCCGGTCCTGAACGTGAGGTTCTTGCCGTACATGTCGGGCAGAGGAAGGATCTGCGGCCGCTCGTATAGCGCGGCTATCACCGCCGCGGCATTGGGGCGGGCGTACTTCCACGCCATTTCAAAGGTCTGCTCCGTGCCGCCGCATTCGAGCACTCTGTCTGCCCCTCCGCGCGGAAGGCTGCGCATTACTTCGGGCATATCCTCCGGCGAAACGCACTCCGCCGAGGGAATGAATGCCCTTGCGAACTTCCTGCGCTCCTCCCGCTTTTCGCATATGATCATCCTGCACGGCGACTTGATTTTTGCGCACGCCGCGGCGCACAGCCCCACAGGCCCCGCGCCGAGGACAAGCACAGTATCGCCCTCCTCCTGCCCGGAGATACGCACCGCCCAGTAACCCGTGGCGAGCACGTCGCCGACGAACAGGGCGCGCTCGTCGCTCACCCCGTCGGGGATCTTCGTCAGCCCGGTATCGGCGAACGGCACGCGGACATATTCCGCCAGGCCGCCGTCTATGCGGCAGCCGAGCGCCCAGCCGCCGTTTTTATCGGTGCAGTTGTTCACATATCCCCGCCTGCAGAACCAGCAGCGCCCGCAGTACGTCTCCACATTGACGCACACCCGGTCGCCCGCAGCGACGTTGCGCACCTCGCTGCCGGCCGCCGCGACCACGCCGACAAGCTCGTGCCCTATCGTGACGCCCTTTACCGCACGCGGCACGGCGCCGTGTTTTATGTGTATGTCGCTGGTGCAGATCGAGGCGAGCGTGACCTTTACTATGGCGTCGCGCGGGCCCGTTAGCACGGGAACCGGCTTGTCTCTTAGAGCGAATACGCCGTCGCCGGCATAAGTGTACGCAAGCATGCCCTCCTCCGCGATTGCCCCCGCAATATACGCGTTTTACTCGCGGGGAGCCGAATTACAATATAATTTTAATACCGGGCGCGCCATTTGTCAATACCGCCGGCAAACAAACGGCGCGCGGGCGGGAAATATGTGCGCATTATATAAAACAGGCGGGACGCGTTGCGTCCCGCCGTGATTTTAAGTTGTGTCTTTATGCCGCCTGGGCAGCCTTTACGTCTGCAAAGGCCTGTTCCTTTTCACGCTTTTCTGCAAGCGCCGTGCAAGCTTCTTCGAACTTCTTTGCAAGCATCTCCGCGTCGGCGGCCTTTGCCGCTTCGTCCTTTTCGGGCTCGCCCTTTTCCTTTGCCTTTTCGGCCTCCTTTTCGAGGTTGCTCTTGGCAGAGAAATACTTCATCGCGGAGCTGTTGAACTTGGAGCGCGCCGTTGCCGCGTCCTTTTCCGCGTTACTGAAATCCGCCTTCTTTTGGGCTTCTTCGAGCTTGGCTTTGGCTGCGGCTATCTTCTCTTCGTCGGCGCCTGCCGCGGTAAGTTTGTCCAGCTTTGCCTGAGCACGCTTTACTACCGCGTTGTTGTCGGGGAAGATAACGAGGAACACGAAGAAGAATATTATCATGGAAACGCCGCCGGTGAGCACCGTTTTAATGAGTCCCGCAACGGTGGCAAGGCCTTCGTTGCCGGCAAGGTACCAGCCCCAATGGGTGAGGAATACGTTGATGAGGCCCCAGATGGCGTTGGTGAATACGGATACGAGCACCCAGCCGATGAAGTACCACATCGCCTGATACCAGGGGTTGCCGTGCGAACGGTAGGTTATGTTGCGCTGCAGCGGGAAGTTTATGCACTGCGCGGTGAACACCGCAAGCTCGAACGCGATGAAGTAACCGGCGCCGTTTGCGTCGCCGAATATCATATAGGTGGCGCCGTTATCGGTAAAGTCGCCGATGGTGACGTTGGGCCAGCCCCAATTGCCTTTGTTCATGCCGGCGAACGCATAGGGCAGGAAGGTCATGACTATGAACTGCCAGATGGTAACGCCCATGGAGAACACGAAGAAGAAGAATATCTTATAGATCCAGGGTGCAAGCTTGGGATGCTTGTCCGCAAAGCCGTACCATGCGCCCAGCCACCAGCGCGCTATGCGCTGGAAGAAGCGCACGAATGCGTTTTCCGAAAGGGGTTTTACCTCTTTCTGAATGTCTTGTTCCGTGAATTCCATTTAGATTTGCCCTCCTGTAATACGCCCCGCGGTCGACCCCGCAACGGGCAGAATAAATCAACTATGACTATTATACACCATAAAATTGATATTGCCTACGATTTGAGCGCACTTTTTTTGAATTTTTTTCAAAAAATTTATAACTTTAACAGTATTGCATAACGTTTACAGAGATAAACTTGCAACAATTTATCACTACTTAACAATGCCTGCCGCAAAAACCACTGAAGCGTGCTTCTACCGTCTGTTACATTATGCCACCGTAAAAGACCGTTTGGCGGTTTCGGGAACAAACTGCTTGAAATACGGCGCGAATTGCATCCTCCGCAGCCTTCACGGAAGCGGAAAGAGTAAGTTAAGGCAGAACACGTCGCCGCGGATCTCCACCGCCATTGTGCCGCCGTACTTTTCCACCACCGTCTTCATGGAGAGCATGCCGTAGCCGTGATACTCCTTGTCGGCCTTTGTGGTGACGGGCAGGTCGCCGCTGAATATGCGCTCGCCCGAAAAGTAGTTTTCGATATGTATGCTCACCATATTGTGCGCGCGCTTGACGAACAGGCTTATGGTGCGCCTGTCCTCTTCAAGCGGCAGCACGGCCTCGATGGCGTTGTCGAGCGCGTTGCCGAACAGCGAATATATTTCGGTGGGCGCCATAAAGTCGAGCAGCGTGCCGTCGGCTATGCAGGCAACCTGTACGTGCTTGTCGCCGTACATGAGATTCTTGTTGGTGAGTATGAGATCGAGCGTCTCGTTGCCCGTCTTTACCACCGACTCGTATACCGACAGAGTCTGCCCTATGTCGTCCAGTTCTGCCTTTCTGTTGCCCGCAGAGCGCGCCATGTCCAAAAACCTGTGCTTTAAGTCGTGCGCCTTTATGTTGAGCGCCTCGAGATTGTTCTTGACGATGAGGTACTGCTTGCGCTCCTCCTGGAGTATGCGCTGTACCGTGTCGTACTTGGACTGCATGTTCTGTTCGGTGAGCTGGCTGAACTGCAGCTGCAGCGCAAGGAAGCAGGTGAACACGTTATAGCAGCGCTCCACCCACAGCGATACCGCGTCGATGTCGGTGTTGTACATGGTTATGGCGTTGAGGATGTTGTCGGTGATTATTATGATGCCGGCGAGCACGACGAACTTCTTCCTGCCCAACTGGCGCACCTCGTCGGAATAGATCCGGTCGGTGTATACATAGTGCGCGATCATGTATGTGACGAAATACGTCACGAAATATATCACCAGCATCACGGCGAGCGCCGCGCCCGACTGGCCTATGCCGCCCTCGCCGTAGACGTTGAGGCCGCCCTCGGTGCCCATGGCAAGCGAAGCTATGTCGTTGAACGCGTCGCTGAACACGAAGGCTATGTGCTGGATGGTGTATGCCGCCAGCCCGCAGAAGATGATGTTGCGCAGCGATTCGTTGAAACATACCCTGAGCCCGCACAGCGAAACTATGAACATCATGAAGAACATGAAACACGTCCACGCCGCGCCGTAGTCTGCTATCGGGAACAGGAAGGCGAACAGAAACAGCCCCGCCACCGAACAGACAGCGCGCAGGATAAAGTGCGGCATGCGGCGCAGGTGCACCACGAACACCAGCTCGGCGAGCACTATCTCCGCCGAAAACACAAGTTTGTACCAGAACAGACTGGATGAAAAATCAAACATCATACGCCGTTACCCAAATAGTTAGTGAATGCCTGCATGAACGACTTCTTCTTTGCCCTGCTTATTTTAAGCGTATCGCCCGCCACTATCACGTCGTCGCCCGAAACTTCGGTTATATAGCGCATATTAACGAGGTAACAGGCGTTGCAGCGCACAAAGTGTTCGCACGCGAGCTGCTTTTCGAGCGCATCCAGCGTTCCGCGGGAGCGCAGCTCGCCGTCCTGCATGTGATATACGAGGCTGTGATGGATGACCTCGATATAGGTTATGCGGGCGGAGGACACCACCTTTATCGCGCGGTCCGTGCGGATGCTTATATCCACGCTCCTGCGCGCGGAGAGCGCTTTGAGCACCCGCTCCATCTTCATCGCGAAGGAATTGTACTTTACCGGCTTTATTATGAAATCGAGCGCGTCCACCTCATAGCCTTTCACCGCAAGGTTTGCCATGTTTGTCACAAATATCAGCGTGACGCCCTCGTCCAGCTCCCTGAGTTCCCTGGCCGTCTCCACGCCGTTCTGCCCGGGGAGCATTATATCCATGAACACTATGTCGTATGCGGGGCGGTACGAGCGTATGAAGTCGGCGCCGTTCGTAAAGCGCTTTATGTTGTAGTCCGTATTGCGCGCGCCGCAGAAATGATTGATATATCCGCTAAGCAGCTCGGCCTCGCGGTCTTCGTCCTCAACTATGGCAATAGTGAGCATGGTTCACCTCCCCTGCCGCGCGCCGCGCGCGGCTGCATATGCACGATATATTACCGCCGCGCCGCCTGCAGCTACGGCGACCGCCGCGACCGCGTCGAAGACTATCAGTCCGATGCGCCATCCGGCGGCATAGTATCTGTAAATGACGCCTTCGCCGAGTCCGTTCATGACGTTGCTGGAAGCCACGGTATAGAGGATGTTCTTGGTGGCGCGGCGCAGCGAAGCCACCTGCGTGGGGTCGTTGTTCTCGGCGGGAAGGTTGGCCTGGCTGAGGTTCAGGTCCCCGCCCGCGCGGATCATCTGGTTGACGTCCATGTACGGCGTGGCGTAATTGTAGTCCGTTATCACCATGCCTTTGAAGCCCCACTCCCCGCGCAGCACCTCCGTGAGCAGTTCATAGCTTCCTCCCGCCCACGTCGTGCCTATGCGGTTGAACCCCGACATCATCGCCGTCGTCCCGCCTTCCTTCACAGTCAGCTCGAACGCACGGAAATAGATCTCGCGCATAGCCTGTTCGTTCGCCCACACAAGTATCCCGTTGTTTGACCTGTTAGTCTCCTGGTCGTTCAGCGCGAAGTGCTTGACGTAGCAGTACACTCCCTTGCTCATCGCGCCCTTTATCACTCCCGAAGCCATTATCCCCGAAAGATACCCGTCCTCCGAATAGTACTCCCAGTTGCGCCCCGAGAACGGGCTGCGGTGGATGTTCACCGCCGGCGCGTACCAGCCGCTGTACGGACGCCCGTCACCCTTTTCGTTGCCTATAAGTCCCTCGTTGCCCACCATCTCGCCCATACGGTACGCAAGCTCGGTGTTGTACGTCGCGCCCAGCACGCATCCGCACGCGTAGAAACACGTGTCGTACACGCTCGGGTCGCCCATGAACGCCGTGAACCCCACGGGCCCGTCCGGGTCCATCGTCTCAGGCTTCGCGATGTTGTCTATATACATCGTGTTGTAATTGCCCGTGCCTATCAGCTCAACCATCTGCCGCACCGTCAGCTGGCTCAGAAGCTCGTCCCAGCGCTTGTCCTCATAGTCCACAGTCAGCTGCCCGTCTTCGTAATTTATAAGGTCGTACAGCTTCAGCTTAGTAGCGTTGTAGCTCAGCTTCTTCCTGCTCTGCTCGGGCAGCTCGTCCGTGTACCACGGCTTGCCCTCGTCTTCGCCGTCGTATTTAAGCGAAGCTATGAACTCCTTCGTCACGTTCTGCTCGCTCTCAGTCGGTGCCTGCGGCCACGTACCCTCCCAGTCGCTCCGCGACAGGTACGTCTCTGTCCCGGCCGACACGTCGTCGAACCGGTTCTCCACCTTGCTCCCCGTATCCGGGTCGTTCTCTATCTTTATGTCCGCGCCCACGTTCAGCTCAAGCGTGTCCGCGCTCTCGTGCGCGTTCCTGCTCACGTACAGCGCGTATTTCCCGCGCTCTATCTCGTACCCGCTGAATCCGTTGCCGTTAGCGTCGTTATAGTCGTATGACGCAAAATAGTAGGCCGGGATCTCTATCTCCACTTCGCAGCTGTTCGGGTGCGTTTCGTCCGCCTCGCTCTCGGGATACAGCTCAGGCGTCTTCGCAAAACCCACCAGCACCTTGCTCGCCTTCTCTATCTTTCCGTAGTACGGCGCTCCGACGTAGATCTGCACCACGTCCTTGCCCGCAACTTCGCCCGTGTTGCTCACGCGCACCTTCACCGTCACGCTGCCATCCGCAGTTATCTCCGTACCCGTCACCTCGTCCGCGTTCGTCACTTCCCACCCGAACGTCGTATACGAAAGCCCGTAACCCAGAGGGTACACCACGTGTTCGCGGTACCAGTCCTCGCCGTCCGTCTCGCCGCGCGTCTCCCAGTAACGGTAGCCCACGTATATCCCCTCTTCGTACTCCACGTAGTAATACGCCATCGTCTTGCCGTCTACGTAGTACCTGTTACCGTTCTCTCTTCCGTTCGTACCGAAGTTCGCCCACGTGGGATCCTGCGTGAAGTCCCGCGCGTACGTGTCCACCGTGCGCCCCGACGGGTTCACTTCCCCGTTCAGCACTCGGCCCAGCGCGTTGATGCCCGTCCGGCCCGTGCTGCCTATCCACACGATCCCGCCGATCTCTTCGTCGTCCTCCAGCTCGCCAAGCTCCATGCTCGCCGCGCTGTTTATTATCATGCAGATCTTTCCGAACCCCGCCGCCTTTACGTACTCCACCAGCGCCTTCTCGTTGTTGTCCAGCTCCAGATAGTGCGCCTCCTTATCCGCGCCGCTTACAGCCGCTGAGTTTGCAGCCGCGCTCTGACGCATCGAACGCGGAAGATCGTAGCCCTCGCCGCCTATCCGCGAGATCACTATGAGCGCAAGATCGTCGTATTCACCGTAACTCTGCGCAAGACCGCTCCCGTACGCGCTTACGGGCGTCTCCCCCGTCGCAAATCCGTACAAAAGGTCGCCCATCTGCGGGTTGGACGGACGCCCGCTCCCGCTCGCGCCGCTCTCGTAAAAGCTCTTAAGCTCCGGGTTGACTTCGTATCCCGCGCTCTCCAGGCTCTCGTACAATGTCACCGGCGCAGCGCCCTTCGACTCGCTCGAGCCGCTTCCCCCGTACACAAGATTTACGCTGTTCTTGCCGAACACGCTTATCTTCGGCTTCGCGCTCACTTCTTCGCTGCTCTCAGGCGTCGCCAACGGCAGCGCACCTTCGTTCTTCAACAGCACTATCCCCTCTTCCACGATCTCTTCGTTCAGCGCGTTCGCGGCAGCCAGCACTTCACTCTTGTTCGCATAGTCCTTTTCGTAAGGCTCTGTCACAACAAATGGTTGATTTTTGACGAGAAATAG
>DVIK01000037.1 GCA_018711385.1 Candidatus Coproplasma avistercoris | reverse complement strand
TTTGGTGACCTTGCCGGGAATCGAACCCGGGATTGAGCCTTGAGAGGGCTCCGTCTTAGCCGCTTGACCACAAGGCCACGTTTTCAACGCTGTTGATTATATCACACGTATGCCGCGTTTGGCAAGCAATTTTATGCCGTTTTTGCTTTTTTTTGCCGTCTGCAATACCGTGCAAAATTTAACAACTCCTTTTGAGTAAGTAACATTTTTTTGTCCGTGCAATAACTTTATTTGCTTTGCTTGACATTGCGTTTTCCGTTATTATAAAATAACTTCGATATAAAACAGTTCGTTATCGAACTATTTGGTTGCCGCATATCTGCGGCCCTATGCGGAGGAGCATGGAAAACAAAAGACTATTCGGCCTGATGTGCTACGTCAACAGAGAGCTTGCAAGGCGCAACAGCGAAAACCTTGCCGCGCTCGGCATTTCGGGGGCGCAGTTGCAGACGCTCATATTTGTGCACAAGAATTTGGAGGCGGGCACGCCCGTGTGCCAGCGAGACGTAGAACGCGAACTCAACCTGCGCGCTTCGTCCGTATCCGCACTGCTCTCCGATCTCACTGCAAGCGGCTATATAACCCGCACGCATATCGACGGCGACGCGCGCACGAAGTTCATCGGACTCACGGCAAAGGGCGAACAGCTCTGCCTTAAAAACAGGGCGCTGATAGACGAGTGCGACGGAATGATCCAGGACGCGCTTACCGAAAACGAGCAGAAGGCCTTCAAGTCGCTGCTGATCAAAATTTTCAACCATGTGAAGGATTGATCTGCGCATATATGCGCGTCAACAGATAATTTAAGCAAGAGACAGGAGTTTTGCAAGAATGGTAAAAACACTTTTGAAAAGCGTCAAGCAATACAAAACCGTATCCATTCTGACGCCCCTCGTCATGATAGGCGAAGCTGCCATGGAGATAGTGATACCTTTCCTCATGAAGTTCCTTATCGACGAGATCTATGTGATGGAGCAGTCGGGGCAGTTCAGCATGAACATAGTGTGGTACGGCCTTGCGATGCTTGCGTGCGCGGCGTTCGCGCTGTTCTGCGGCGTAATGGGCGGCAGGCTGGCATCCAAGGCCTCCGCGGGTTTTGCCGCGAACCTGCGCTACGACATGTACGACAATATCCAGACCTATTCGTTCGCCAACATAGATAAATTTTCTACGGCGAGCCTTATCACCCGAATCACCACCGATGTGAGCAATGTGCAGATAGCTTACCAGATGTGCATCCGCATGCTCGTGCGCGCGCCCATACTTTTCATCATGGCGACGGTGATGTCGTTTGTCATCTCCCCCACGATAGGCGGCATATTCGTAGCGGCGGCGGTGGTGCTTGCCGTGATAGTAGCCGTAATAATGGTGAAGGTGGCAAAGCCTTTCCGCATCATGTTCAGGAAGTACGATAACCTCAACCGCGTCGTGCAGGAAGACCTTACCGCAATAAGGGTGGTAAAGTCTTACGTGCGCGAAGAACATGAAACCGAGAAGATGAAGGAGGCCACGCAGGAGGTATATAACTACTCGGTAAAGGCGGAAAAGCTGCTCAACTACCTCACGCCCGTCGTTCAGTGCGTAATTTATGTGGCGATGATATTGCTGCTGCTCGTCGGCGGCGGCATGCTCATCGACGGGAGCTCGGTGATAGACGGCAACCTCGTGTTCGGCGGCCTCTCCACCGGCGATCTCACTTCGCTGCTGCAATACATGACCCAGATCCTCACCGCGGTGATGCTCGTGGCGATGTGCCTGCAATACATATCGCTCTCCAAGGGCTCTATAGACCGTATAGCAGAGGTGCTCGAAGAGCGCCCTTCGCTCACCGAACCGGTAAAGCCCGTGTTCGATGTAAAGGACGGCAGCATAGACTTCAACGGCGTGTTCATGTCCTACCGCCAGAAGGCGGACGTATCGGTGCTCTCCGATATCGATCTGCATATAAAGCCGGGCGAAACGATAGGCATAATAGGCGCCACGGGTTCGGGCAAATCTTCGCTCGTCTCGCTCATCCCCAGGCTGTACGACGTGTCGGCGGGCTCGGTAAAGGTGGGCGGCGTGGACGTGCGCGACTACGACATAGAAACGTTGCGCTCCAACGTGGCGATGGTGCTGCAGAAGAACGTGCTGTTCTCGGGCTCCATAACAGAAAATCTGCGCTGGGGCAACGAAAACGCCACGCAGGAGGAGATAGAGGAGGCCTGCCGTCAGGCCTGCGCCGACGAGTTCATCCGACAGCTGCCGGGCAAGTACGGTTACGACCTCGGCCAGGGCGGCGTGAACGTATCCGGCGGACAGAAACAGAGGCTGTGCATAGCTCGCGCCCTTTTAAGAAAGCCCAAGATAATAATCTTCGACGATTCCACTTCGGCGGTAGACACCAAGACGGACGCCATGATAAGGCAGTCGCTGCGCACACACGCGCCCGAAGTCACGAAGATAATAATCGCCCAGCGCGTTGCCTCTGTGGAGGACGCCGACAGGATAGTCGTGCTCGACGAGGGCAGGATAGCCGGCATAGGCACGCATGAACAGCTGCTCGCAACCAACGACATCTACCAGGAAGTATATCAGTCCCAGGTAAAGGGCAATGCAGAAGACGGAGGTGATCTCGATGGCTCCGCTCAATAAACAGCCCTCCGTAAAGGAGGAGTACGAAAATCTCGACGACGAAACCAAGCGCCGCGTTCAGCAGCACGGCACGGAACACGGCCACAGAGTGACCAAAATAAAGGGCTCCGGCCCCGAAAATCCGTTAAAGATACTCAGGCGCGTGCTGGCATACACCTTCCGCAACAAACTTGCGGCGGTGCTGCTCGTGGTGCTCATCGTCCTTTCGTCGGCGGCGGGCGCGGTGGGCTCGTTCCTGCTCACGTTCGTAATAAACGCCATAGAGAGCGTAGCCCGCGGCGAGGCGGAATATATGCTGCTCGTAACGTGGATAATCGCCGTTGCGGCGGTATATGTGGTGGGCGTCGCGTGCACGTTTGCCTATAACAGGCTGATGATGTATATCGCCCAGGGCACCTTAAAGCGCATGCGCGACGAAATGTTCGTCAACATGCAGTACCTCCCGCTGCGCTACTTCGATACGCACACCCACGGCGAACTGATGAGCCGTTACACCAACGACGTCGATACCCTCCGCCAGATGCTCTCGCAGTCTGTGCCCCAGATGATCTCTGCCGTTGTCACGATAGTGGTGGTGCTCCTCTGCATGATATTCATGAGCTTCACGCTCACGCTCGTCATGCTCGTCATCCTCAGCGTGAACATCGTGTGCATAAGGTTCATCGGCGCCGAATCCTCCCGTCAGTTCTTAAAACAGCAGGTCTCCATCGGCAAGGTCAACGGCTATGTTGAGGAGATGATGGAGGGGCAGAAGGTAATAAAGGTGTTCTGCCATGAAGACAAGGCGCGCGAAAACTTCAAGGCGATAAACGAGGAGCTGCGCCTGAGCGGCACCCGCGCCAACCAGCTCACCAACATGCTCGGCCCCATGTCCAACATACTCAGCTACTTCCAGTACGTGGTCGTTGCAATCGTGGGCGCGGCGTTCTTCGCCACCCACAGCGCGGGCGCGCTCTCGCTCTACAGCGTGGTGTTCGGCGACGGCACGGGCGCGTTCAGCGCGGGCGACGTCGGCGTGCTCGTCTCGTTCCTCACGCTCATCCGCTCCTTCAACCAGCCGGTGCAGCAGGTGACGCAGCAATTCAACGCCATCGTAATGGGCCTTGCGGGCGCCGAGCGCATATTCGACATCTTCGATACCCCGCACGAGGACAAGGGCGGCGACACGACCCTGGTCTACGGCGAGGGCGGCGTGGAAAAGTGGAGTTGGAAGAGGCCCGAACAGGACGGCACTTACAGCTATATCCCCCTGCGCGGCGATATCCGCTTCAAGGACGTCATCTTCGGCTATACCCCCGACAAGATAATCTTAAAGGACATCTCGCTGTATGCAAAACCCGGGCAGAAGATAGCCTTCGTGGGCGCCACGGGCGCGGGCAAGACCACCATAACCAACCTCATCAACAGGTTCTACGACATACAGTCGGGCACTATAACTTACGACGGGCTGGATATAAAGAGCATCAACAAGGACGACCTTCGCCGCTCGCTCGGCATAGTGTTGCAGGATACCCACTTGTTCACCGGCACGGTGATGAACAACATCCGCTACGGCAGGCTGAACGCCACCGACGAGGAGTGCGTCGCCGCCGCAAAGCTCGCCAACGCCGATTACTTCATATCCCACCTGCCCGACGGCTATAACACCATGATCAAGGGCGACGGCGCCAACCTTTCGCAGGGCCAGCGCCAGTTGCTCGCCATAGCCCGCGCAATGGTCTCGGAGTGCCCCGTGCTCATCCTCGACGAAGCCACTTCGTCGATAGATACCCGAACGGAAAAGCTCATCGAAGAGGGCATGGATAAGCTCATGGAGGGCCGCACCGTGTTCGTCATCGCACACCGTCTCTCCACCGTGCGCAACAGCCAGGCGATAATGGTGCTCGACCACGGCAGGATAATCGAGCGCGGCACCCACGACCAGCTGATATCTCAGCGCGGCGTGTATTACCAGCTCTACACCGGCGCCTTTGAACTGGAATAAGGCGGCACAACAGCTGCCTGATCCTCGTGCTGCCGTATGCCGTCGCCGATATGGAGGATTACCTCAAATTTTACCGGGAGGTGATCATTCCGTTCGGCGGCAAGGTCTATCCCAAGGCTGCGATATCCAAAAGGAACGAGTGGCTGGTCGAAAACTGCGACCTGCTCGTCGCCTATGTCACGCGCGGAACGGGCGGCGCGGCGGCCGCTCTGAAAAAAGCGGTAAGGTCGGGCAAAAGTTTTTGCCTGCTCGATCGCGGCGATCTGCCCGAATAGTACAAACTGTAAGGAACATATGTTAAATTCTGTAAAGGAGGGGCATATGTTCTTTGATTTTTTAAGTCTGCTGTTCGGCAAAATTTTTCTGTTCACGGGCATGGTGCAGGGCAAGGGTTCTTTCCCCAAACCTCTCCCGCCCGAAGAGGAGCGCGAGTACCTGCGCCGCGCCCGCGCGGGCGACAAGGAGGCGAAAAACACGCTCATAAAGCACAACATGCGCCTTGTTGCCCACATAGTAAAAAAATACAGCGGCGCCGCCGAGACCGACGACCTTATGTCCGTCGGCTCGATCGGCCTCATAAAGGCGATCGATACCTACCGCGAGGGCAAGGGCACCCAGCTTGCCACCTACACGGCGCGCTGCATCGAAAACGAGATCCTCATGCTCATCCGCGCGGGGCGCAAACACAGGAATACGGTGTCGCTCTCCGACCCCGTAGGCGTCGACAAGGACGGCAACGAACTTACGCTTATAGACCTGCTTTCGGAAAAGGAAGAGAGCGTCTTTGCGCAGGTGGAAAAGTCGGTCTGCCGCGAAAAATTCATAAAACTGCTCTCGCAGCTCCTCACCGAGCGCGAGTTCACCATAATCTCCATGCGCTACGGCCTTGCCGACGGCTGCCCGCTGCCCCAGCGGGAGGTGGCAAAAAAGCTGGGGATCTCCCGCTCGTATATCTCCCGCATAGAAAAGCGCGCCATTGAAAAGGCGCGCGCAAACCTCGACCGCGAAGATTTTATCACCGATTGAACTTGACATCTTGGTGCCCGCGTGCTATACTCGTCTCATGGAAGCAAGAAAGCGCAGATTTTATTCAAACGCCATATTCTTCGGCTATTCGTATTGCCTTATCGGGTAATGCGTATTTTGCCGTAGGCGTTTTTTGTGCTGCAATATTGCGGTTTGCCTGCGGGCAGACCGCTTTTTTATTGCCTTTTTGCCTGTCCGGTGTTAAAATGATAGAGTAAATCAATAAAGGATGAATTTGTTATGGGAATTTACGAAGAACTCAAAGCGCGCGGGCTCATAGCGCAGGTCACCGACGAAGAGGAGATCAGGGAGCTCATAAACGGCGGCGGCGCCCGCTTTTATATCGGTTTCGACCCCACGGCGGACAGCCTGCACGTCGGCCACTTCATGGCGCTCTGCCTGATGAAGAGGCTGCAGATGGCGGGCAACAGGCCCGTAGTGCTCGTGGGCGGCGGCACCGGCCACATAGGCGACCCCTCCGGCCGCACCGACATGCGCACCATGATGACCGACGAGGTGATAGAGCACAACTGCGAATGCTTCAAAAGGCAGATGGAGCGCTTCATCGAATTCGGCGAGGGCAAGGCGATAATGGTGAACAACGCCGACTGGCTGCTTAGGCTCAACTATGTCGAGCTGCTGCGCGAGGTGGGCGCCTGCTTTACGGTAAACAACATGCTCCGCGCCGAATGCTATAAGCAGCGCATGGAAAAGGGGCTGTCCTTCCTCGAATTCAACTACATGATAATGCAGGCGTACGACTTCTGGTATCTCAATGAGCACTACGGCTGCAACATGCAGTTCGGCGGCGACGACCAGT
>DVIK01000036.1 GCA_018711385.1 Candidatus Coproplasma avistercoris | reverse complement strand
GCGGGCGGCACATGTGCCGCCCGCGGCGCGTTACTCTTTATAAAATACGGTCAGTTATATACGAACCTCAGCCCCTTGGGAAGGTGGTTCTTTGCCACCCCGCCGCCCGCCTTTACCCAGCCGAGCGGGTGGCCGTTATACGCCGCCACTGCCCAGCCCTGCCGGTCACAGCCGAAGGTGAGCCCGCCGAGGTACGCCCTCGCTTCGTCCCTGCCGAGCTCCAAAAAAGGCGCCTCGCCGCGTTTGAGACACATGGCGAGCGAGTGCGAAGGTTCGAATCTGTCCTTCACGAATTCGCCGAGGCGCACGCCCGCGCGCAGCGTCTGCAATTTGGGCGCGGGGCAGTTTTCCGGCAGGGAATACAGCGTTTCGCCCGCCATGAACAGGTTGCCGAAAGTCACAAACAGATACCTTTCCTCGAACTCCCGCCACAACTTTTCGCATGACTTGGGAACGTTGCCCTTTGCAGGCGGAAAATCAAAGCTGTCGCCTTTTAACTTTTTCAGCAGCGCCGCAAAGTGACCCTCGCCGCGCACGCGGTGCGGCATGAGTTTGTGCATGGTTACGAGAGTATAGTCAGCATGGCGGGCAAGGAAGCGCTCTATCTGAAGCTCGTCCTCTTCGGGCGCGAACGTGCAGGTGGAATACACCAGCTCGCCGCCGGCCCTGAGCAGTGCGTCCGCACTTTCGAGGATCTCCGCCTGCCTGCGCGCGCACATCTCTACGTTTGCTTCGCTCCACTCCGCCGCGGCGCCCTCTTCCTTTCTGAACATGCCCTCGCCCGAGCAGGGTGCGTCCACGAGCACGCTGTCGAAGCACGCGGGATAAGTTGCGGCAAGTTTGTCGGGAGGAGCCACGGTAACGCAGGCGTTCTTCACGCCCATGCGCTCGATATTCTGCGAAAGCGCCTTTGCGCGGGAAAAATTTATCTCGTTGCAAAACAGTATGCCGCTGCCGCGCATGCGAGCCGCAAGCTGCGTGCTCTTCCCGCCGGGCGCGGCGCACAGATCGAGCACCGCCTTGCCTGCAAGATCGGAAAAGAGCGGCACGGCGCACATGGCGGAGGGTTCCTGAACGTAGTACAGCCCCGCGGCATGTTCGATATACAGCCCGGGCTTTTCCTCCGAAGTATAAAATCCCTCCCCGCACCACGGCACGGAGCCGTCGGTGGAAAAGGGAACGGCGGAGAGCAGGTCGCCCGCTTCCGCCTTTAACGTGTTCACCCTTACGCCGCGCACGGCGGGATTGCCGTAGACGGCGATAAACTGCCCGTATCCTTCGCCGAGCAAACGCTGCATACGCGCTTTGAACTGCTCGGGGACGTTCATCTGAGCATCTCCTCGAGCTGTTCGGGAGTGATTATTTTAAGCCCCTGCATCCCTGCCGCCGCCACCGTGCGGGCGGAGTTGTCGCCCTCGGGCGCGCAGAACACGTTACATTCGGCGAGCTTTTGCGTATAGCTCCCGCCTGCCGCGTATATATCGTCGAGCAGGCGTTCGGAGAGCGGCGTATCGTCCTCTATGCAGCGCGCAAAATTGAATACGGTGCCCTTGAGCCTGCCCTCGCGGCGACGCTTTTTGCGCGAAAGGTAGATATAAAAATCCCTGCGGGCGCGGCTGCGCTCCTCCTTGCGGGCGCGGCGATCCTCGGTAAATTTTGCGTATTTTTCTGACGAAGGCTTGGTTATGGAATAATTTTCGATCTTTCCGCGCGCTATGCCGAGAGAACGCTCCAGCTCTTCAAACGTGCAGCCCTGCCTTTTGCACATTGCCTCGGCTATGCGCATGGTGGCATAGGCGTCGTCCGCCGCGCGGTGAGGAGTGAACTCCACGCCGAGCTCGCCTGCGATGTGTTCCAGCCCGTACTGTCTGGAAAAACTGTCGGTGAGCGTCATATACATCAGCTGGGTATCGGAGAACCTGAAGTTGAACGACGGCAGCGAAAAGCGCCTCGTCTCGAGGTTGAGGTAATTTACGTCGTTATAAGTGGCGTGCCCCGCGGCTATTGAGTTGCCGTCTTCGAGCAGCGCCTTTATCTTTTCATAGACGCCGCGGAACGTGGGATATTTTTTGAAATCACCGTATTCGTACGGCAGTACGAGCCCCTTTTCGCCGCGGGAATCGGTGAGATGAAAGGAGCTTTTGGGGTTGACGAGAATGTCTTCTTTGCCGAGTATGTTGAACTGCCCGTCGCACACGACGTAGCCGAACGCGCATATCCTTGCCGACGTCTTATACACACCGGCGCACTCTATATCGAAAAAAACTAAATTCATAAATTGCAACAAGTCCTCGGTTACCGCAGTTATATGACAATTATAACACAACCCGTCTGAAATATCAAGGGCAAAAAGCAAGGCTGCAGGCACATGCGGTGCAAACGCGCAAAACTATCTGCGGGCATCCGGACGGCGGAACGGCGGACGCACCCGACGCTTCACCATGTCTGAATAGAGTGCCGGGCGGCGGTAGGCATTGCCGAAAACTTCCTCCGCCCTATACCTGCGCAGCGCCGCGATATCCGCAGCCGCGACGAACACTCCTTCGCCCTTTTCCGCTTCGAATACGCACATATCGCCGCTTTCTCGCCAGGCGATACCGTCGAACAGCGTAGAGCGTCCGTTGCAATCGGGCACACCTTCGGGATAGTTGCATGTGGCTATCGCAACCATGTTTTCGAACGCCCTCGCCCGAAGCTGTGCCAATCTGTTGACTTCCATCGGGCAGGCGTTGGGAACGAGAATAAGCTCCGCGCCGCGCAGCATAAGTATGCGCGCGCTTTCGGGAAATTCCCTGTCGAAGCATATCATGGCACCCACCGCCAGATTCCCCGAAGCCGTATCCAGCGTGCATACCGGGAAATCGTTTCCACGGGAAAGATTGCGTTCGGCATCGAAATCGCAGGTGTGGACTTTGGAATATCTGAGCGCAACATTGCCGTTTCTGTCATAGAGCAGCAGCGTGTTTGCGGGAGCGCCCTCCGTCCTTTCGAGCAACGTTATGCATACAGCCATCTCCAGTTCTTCAGCAATGCGGGAAAACGCAGCTGAAAAACAACCGTCCGGCGGCACCGCCTCCGCCGTCCATTCAGCGGCAGGGCGCCCGTATATGCCGTATCCGTTGCTCCACATCTCGGGAAAGAGCGCTATATCCGCGCCCAGCTCCTTTGCGCGCCGGCAACATTCAATCCCTTTTTCAATATTCTTCTCCGTGCTGCCGCACGGCGATATCTGCAAAAACGCGATCCTTACATCTTTCATATTTTCCCGCTGAAAAAATTCAGGGCAGCTTTATAAAAAGCCGCCCGCTGACTGCATATGGTATGCGTCACTTTACAGGTCTCATATATTCCTTTCCGCCCATGTACTTGCGGAGCACCTCCGGAATGAACACGCTGCCGTCCTCCTGAAGATGATTTTCAAGGAAGGCGATGAGCATCCTGGGGGGCGCCACCACGGTGTTGTTTAGCGTATGAGCATACTCGTTTTTGCCGGTAGCCGAATTTTTGAACTTTATGCCCAGCCTGCGAGCCTGCGCGTCGGTGAGGTTGGAGCAGCTGCCCACTTCGAAATACTTCTTCTGTCGGGGGCTCCACGCCTCTACGTCAAGGCTGCGGTATTTTAGGTCTGCAAGGTCGCCAGAGCAGCACACGAGAGTGCGCACGGGTATGCCCATGGACACGAACAGTTCCACGGTGTAAGACCACAGTTTTTCGTACCAATAGTCGCTGTCTTCGGGTTTGCAGACGACGATCATCTCCTGCTTTTCGAACTGATGGATGCGGTATATGCCGCGCTCTTCTATGCCGTGGGCGCCCTTCTCCTTGCGGAAGCAGGGAGAATAGGAAGTGAGCGTGAGCGGCAGCTGCTTTTCGTCGAGAGTGGTGTTCATGAAGCGGCCTATCATGGAGTGTTCGGACGTGCCGATCAGATACAGGTCTTCGCCCTCGATCTTATACATCATGCCGTCCATCTCCTCGAAGCTCATGACGCCGGAAACGACGTCGCTGCGTATCATGAATGGCGGGATGACATAGGTGAAGCCCTTATCTATCATGAAGTCGCGCGCATAGGTGAGTACCGCCGAATGGAGGCGCGCCACGTCGCCCATCAGATAGTAAAAGCCGTTGCCTGAGGTGCGCCTGGCGCTGTCGAGGTCTATGCCGCCCAGTCTTTCGAGGATGTCGACGTGATAGGGGACTTCGAAGGGCTTTTCCTTTGCCTCGAGGTAGGTGTTCCACTGCACGTTCTCGCTGTCGTCCCTGCCGACGGGGACGTCGTCGGCGATTATGTTGGGGATAGCCATCATGTCCTTTTTCAGCTGAGCTTCTATCTCGGCCGCGCGCGCCTCGATGGCGGCGACGCGTTCGTTGTTTTCCTTTACTTCGGCCTTGACCTCCTCGGCCTCCTGCTTTTTGCCCTCCTTCATCAGCACGCCTATCTTTTTGGAGAGGCTGTTGCGCATGGCGCGGCGCTCGTCGCCTTCGCGCTGAAGGGCGCGCTTTTCCGCGTCGAGGGCTATCACCTCGTCGACGAGGGGCAGTTTTTTATCCTGAAATTTCTTTTTTATGTTCTCCCGCACGCGGTCGGGATCTTCCCTTAAAAGGTTGATGTCTATCATAGTTCTGTCTCCTCAAACGTATGGTTAAATTATAAAACAAAACATGGGCAAAAGCAATTAAAATGGACGAACATGCGCTATAATGTTGAAAAAAATTGCGCGGCATGTTATAATTTAACCGGTAGTTTTTTATTGAAAGAGGATATATGGGAAAGATATATTTCGGTAAAAACGCGCAGGACGGCGAAAAGGACAGGGAACAAAGAGAGCCCGTACAGCCCGAGGAAGAGCGCGCGGAGGGCGAGACCGCGGCGGCAAGCGACTACCTTGAAGAAGACGACTTCGACAAAGATAAGCTGTTCCGCTATTTCCGCCGTCACCCCAAAAATAAAATAAAGACCAACGTGGAGCGCTATTCCCCCTCCGTTGACGAGGGGCTTACTTCTGCGCAGGTGCAGACGAGATTTTCGCAATTTCTGTTCAATGACACCAACAAGAAGTATTCCAAATCGTATGCAAGCATATTCGTGGGCAACATATGCACATTTTTCAACCTGCTGTGCCTGATAGCGTTCATCGCGCTGCTGCTTGCCAACACCAAGGGAATAACCAACTATCTCGTAATATTCATAACCACGGCGAACATCGTAATAGGGATCATTCAGGAGATACGTTCCAAACTTTCGATAGATAAGCTGTCGATAATGACGGCCAACACGGTAAAGGCCGTGCGTAACGGGGAGATCGCGGAGATACCCCTTTCGGAGATAGTTTTAGACGACGTCATCCTGCTTGAAACGGGCAACCAGGTGCCCGCCGACTGCATACTCGCAGACGGGGCTGTGGAGGTGAACGAATCGCTGCTGACCGGCGAGAGCGTGTCCGTTAAAAAGAACGTCGGCGATATGCTGTATGCGGGCAGCTTCATCTCCTCCGGCAACGGCAGGTTCCGCGTGGAAAAGGTGGGCAAAGAGACCTACCTGCAGAAGCTGACTTCCAAGGCAAAAAAATACAAGCGACCCAACTCCGAGCTGATGAACAGCACCAAGTGGATAATAAAGGTTATCGGCTTTCTGATAATCCCGATAGCCATAGGCATATTCCTTACCACGCTTGCAAACTTCAATCCCGCGGATGCCGAGGGAATTACGGGCGGGCTGTTTTCGGTGAAAGTGAGCTACGCCATCCAGCGCACCTGCACCGTAGTGATAGGCATGATACCTTCGGGAATGCTGCTGCTCACATCCATGGCGCTCGCCGTGGGCGTGATAAGGCTGGCAAAACACAACACGCTGGTGCAGGATCTGTATTCGCTTGAAATGCTGGCGCGCGTGAACGTTTTATGCCTCGACAAGACGGGCACCATAACCGACGGGCGCATGCGCGTGAGCGACTGCATAATACTCAATACCGTAGACGACTATTCGCTCGATGATATCATGGGGTCAATGCTCGCCGCACTCGACGACAACAATCAGACCTCGATAGCGCTTTACAACCACTTCGGCCACAACGACAAGCTGAACGCCGTGGCAAAGATACCTTTTTCATCCAAACGCAAACTTTCGGCAGTAACGTTCGAGGAAGCGGGCACATTCTGTTACGGCGCGCCCGAATTCGTGCTTAAGCCGCTGCCCGCAAAGGTGGAAAGGATAATAAAACAGTATGCTCAGATGGGCATGCGCGTGCTGGTACTGGCTCACTCTCCTTCCCCCATCGTGACAGACAAACTGCCCGCGGTGATGAGGCCGGTGGCGATCATTTCCATTGCGGACAACATCCGCGAGGACGCCATAGCCACGATAAAGTGGTTCCGCGAAAACGACGTGGCGGTGAAAGTTATTTCGGGTGACAACCCCGTGACCGTTTCGGAAGTGGCGCGCCGCGCGGGCATAGAGAATGCCGACAAGTTCATCTCGCTCGAGGGCCTCAACGACAAGGAAGTCGAGAGCGTGGCAAACAGCTACACCGTATTCGGCAGGGTCACGCCCGAACAGAAGGCCATTCTGGTGCGGACGATAAAGTCCGAAGGCAACACCGTTGCCATGACGGGCGACGGCGTGAACGACATTCTTGCGCTTAAAGAGGCCGACTGCGCCATCTCGGTGGCTTCCGGCAGCGAGGCGGCAAGGAACGTCAGCCATCTCGTGCTCACCGACAACAACTTCAACTCCATGCCCAAGATAGTTGCCGAAGGCAGGCGCGTTATAAACAACATAAAGAACTCTTCTTCGCTGTACCTGATGAAGACGCTGTTCACCACCATCCTTGCCGCGCTGTGCATATGCATGGGCGAACCTTACCTGTTCATGCCCTCGAACGTGCTGCTTTTAGAGGTGTGTGTGATAGGCGTGCCCTCGTTCTTCCTTTCGCTGCAGCCAAACAACGAGCGCGTGCAGGGCAAATTCATTACGCACGTGATGTGCCGCGCGATAGCCGGCGGCGTGCTGATGGTGCTGTGCGTGATGGCTATGTACGTGCTGAGCGTAGCCGCGCCCGGCGAATTCGGAGAGTTGCAGCAGGCGATGTGCATGGTGGCGCTGACGTTCAGCGGGCTTGTGATGCTGTTCCGCGTGTGCCAGCCGTTCAACGGATACAGAGTCGTACTGTTCCTTGTCATGCTGGCAATTGCCGTTACCTGCTTCAGCGTGCCGTGGCTGGCAAGCAAGCTGTATCTGCAGTGGAACGATCTGAACTGGACGTACGGAAAGGCGCTTGCAATAGTAGTCGTCATCGAGGCGGCGTTCCCCCTCTCCTCCGCACTGATAAAGCTTATGGAGATACTTATGCCCTCTTCCAAGGGGAGCAAAAAGACGGCGCAGACACAGACGAGATAAATTTATATGGCGGCCGTATAACGGCTTTAATGTTCAACGTCGCCGCGGCATTATGCCGCTGCGCCGCAAACACCGATAAATGCAGGTTTTACTGCATAAAAAAGGCAAGCCGCTGAACGCGGCTTGCCTTCTTTTATGCCTGAATTATTCCTCTTCGGAAATGCTTTCCGCTGCCATATCCTCTGCAGACGCCTGTTCGGGAACTTCGGTCTCCGCCTCGTCGTCGCGCTCGGTGACGGCGACGGTAGCAACGGAACCTTCCTTGAGCTTCATCAGGCGCACGCCGCGGGTATTGCGGCCTATGCGGGAGATGTCGGAGCAGTGCATGCGGATTATGACGCCGGCATCGGAGATGAGCATCGCGTCGTCCTCATCGCTGACCAGCTTGAGGTTGACGAGCTTGCCGGTTGCCTCGTTGAATACGCCGGCCTTGACGCCCTTGCCCGCCCTGCCCTGAAGGCGGTATTCGCCGACTGACGTGCGCTTGCCGTAGCCGTTGGAGGTCACGGTGAGGATATCCTTGCTTTCGTCTACGACGAGCATATCCACGAGCCTGTCGCCCTCGCCCAGCTTCATGGCGCGCACGCCGGCGGTATCCCTGCCCATCGCGCGCACGTCGCATTCGTGGAACCTTATGCACTTGCCGTCGGACGAGGCGATCATAAGTTCGTCTTCGCCCGTGGTGAACTGGACGGATATCAGCTCGTCGCCCTCGCCCAGCTTTATGGCTATCTTGCCGTTTTTATTTATGCGGGCAAATTCATCGACGGAGGTCTTCTTTATAAGCCCGCGGCGGGTGGCGAACGCTATATAACCTTCGGCATTTTCCCTGACGGGGATCATTGCGGTGATCTTTTCGTCCTGGGCGATGCGCACAATGTTCACTATCGCCCTGCCGCGCGCAGTGCGGGCGGCTTCGGGTATTTCGTAACCCTTTATGGAGTAAACTTTGCCGAGGCTGGAGAACAGCAGTATATCGTCGTGAGTGGACGCGACGAACATCTGCTCGATAAAATCCTCCTCTTTGGGCCTGTGCGCCGTAACGCCCATGCCGCCGCGGTGCTGAGCCTTATACTCGGCAACGGGCAGGCGCTTTACATACCCCGAATGGGTGAGCGAAATTACCACGTTTTCCACAGGGATGAGGTCTGCGTCCTCTATCTCGCCGTAATCCACGGCTATTTCCGTCCTTCTTTCGGAGGGGTACCTCTTTTTAATGTCGAGGAGGTCTGCCTTTATGATTGCGAGCACGCGGCTCTCGTTGGCGAGAATATCGTTGAAGTCGGCTATCTGTGCCTCGAGCTGCGAAAGCTCGTCGGATATCTTGTCCACCTCGAGATGGGAGAGCCTGTACAACCTCAGTTCTGCGACGGCGTTTGCCTGCCTTTCGTCGAGCACGAAGTTTGCCATCAGCTTTTCCACGCAGTCGTTCTTGTCGCGCGCGGTCTTGCATATCTCGACCACTTCGTCTATGCTCGCCTGCGCGATCATCAGTCCGCGCAGGATATGGGCGCGCTCCTCCGCCTTGCCGAGGTCAAACTTTGTGCGCCGCCTTATTACATCCTTCTGATGTTCGAGGTAGTAATAGATGCACTCCTTTAAGTTGAGTATCCTTGGCGTGCCGTCCACGAGGGCGAGCATTATAAGCCCGTCGGAGACCTGCAGGTTGGTGTGCTTGTACAGAGTGTTGAGCACCACCTGCGCGTTGGCGTCCTTCTTTATTTCGATCACGATGCGCATGCCGTCGCGGTCGCTCTCTTCGCGTATATCCGAGATACCATCGACGCGCTTGTCCTTTACAAGGTTGGCTATCGTTTCGATGAGCTTGGCCTTGTTGACCTGATAGGGGATCTCGGTGACGATTATGCGCGTGCGGGTCTGGTTTCCGCTCTGGTATTCCTCTATTTCGCACTTGGATCTTATTACGATGTTGCCCCTGCCCGTGCGGTATGCCTTTCTTATGCCCGCGCGGCCCATTATCATGGCGCCCGTGGGGAAGTCGGGGGCGGGGATATACTGCATCAGCCCGTCGACGTCTATCTCGGGATCATCTATCATGGCGATAACGCCGTCTATCACCTCGCCGAGGTTGTGGGGCGGGATGTTGGTGGCCATGCCCACTGCGATGCCGTCGGAGCCGTTTACGAGCAGGTTGGGGAAGCGCGAGGGGAGCACCGTGGGCTGCATGCCCGTGTCGTCGAACGTAGGGTAGAAGTCGACGGTCTCCTTATCGAGGTCGCGCAGCATCTCCGCAGCCAGCTTCGAGAGCCTTGCCTCGGTGTAACGCATTGCCGCGGGGGGATCGCCGTCGACCGAGCCGAAGTTGCCGTGGCCATCGACGAGCGGGAAGTTGATGGAGAAGTCCTGCGCAAGCCTTACGAGCGCGTCGTAGACGGAGATGTCGCCGTGGGGATGGTATTTGCCGAGGCAGTCGCCGACTATGCGCGCGCATTTGCGGAACGGCTTGTCGTTATACAGTCCGAGTTCGTGCATGGAGTAGAGTATCCTGCGGTGAACGGGCTTCAGGCCGTCGCGCACGTCGGGTATGGCGCGCGAGACGTTTACCGCCATGGCGTAGGCGATGAACGAGCGCTTGAGCTCTTCGTCCACCTCCACTTCCAGCATCTTCGTCATGGACAGAGTTTTTTTGAATTCTTCGGTAAGCTCGGGGCTGGTCTGTTTTTTAGCCATAACTCCTCCTTATACGTCCAGCTCTTCCACGAGCTTTGCGTTCTCTTCGATAAACTTGCGGCGCAGTTCCGGCTGTTCGCCCATGAGCAGCGCAAACATCTTGTCCGCCTCCACGGCGTCCTCCACGTTTATCCGCACGAGCGTGCGCCTTGCGGGGTCCATAGTGGTCTCCCAGAGCTGTTCTTTGTTCATTTCGCCGAGGCCCTTGTAGCGCTGCAGCTCGAACTTGCCGTTGTAACCCGCCCTGAACTCTTCAAGCGCCTTGTCGTCGTAGAGGTAGGTATCCTGTATGCCCTTGCCCGAGACCTTGTAAAGGGGCGGCTGGGCGGCGTAGACGTGGCCGTTTTCCACCAGCGGGCGCATGTAGCGGAAGAAAAAGGTGAGCAGCAGTATGCGGATATGGCTGCCGTCGACGTCGGCATCGGTCATTATGATTATGCGGTCGTAGCGCAGCTTGCTCTCGTCGAAGTTCTCCTGTATGCCGCAGCCGAAGGCGGTTATCATCGCCTTGATCTCTTCGTTTTCGAGCACGCGGTTGATGCGCACCTTTTCCACGTTGAGTATCTTGCCGCGCAGCGGAAGTATGGCCTGGAAGCGCCTGTCGCGCCCCTGCTTTGCCGTGCCTCCCGCCGAATCGCCCTCCACGATGTATATCTCGCACAGTTCGGGGCGCTTGTCGGAACAGTCGGCAAGTTTGCCGGGCAGCTTGGTGCTCTCTAAAACGCCCTTGCGGCGCGTCTCCTCCCTTGCCGCCCTGGCCGCGTCGCGCGCGCGCTGGGCAGTGAGGCAGCGGAGCACGAGCTCGCGCGCCTCGGAGGGATGCTCTTCGAGATAGGTGCCGAATTTTTCCACGGTGGCCTTGTATACGAATGAGCGCACATAGGTAGAGCACAGCTTGGCCTTTGTCTGGCTTTCGTACTGCGCGTCGGCTATCTTTACCGAAACGACGGCCGTTATTCCCTCGCGCACGTCCTCGCCGGAGAGCTTATCGTTGTCCTTGAGTATGTTCAGTCTGTGGCCGGCATCGTTTATGACCTTGGTGAGCGCCGATTTGAAACCTTCGAGGTGGGTGCCGCCGTCAGGCTGACGGATGTTGTTTGAGAACGGGAAGATCTGCTCGGCATAGCCGTCGTTATACTGAATGGCTATCTCAAGGAACTTGTCGTCGCCTTCAGACTCTTCGAAATATACGGGCGAGGCGAACAACACCTCCTTGCCCTTGTTTATGTCCTCTATGAAGTGCACGACGCCGCCCTCGTAGCAGAAGCTGTCGGTGCGGGGCTTTTCGCCCCTGAGGTCGGTCAGAGTGAGCGTGAGGCCCTTGTTGAGGTAGGACAGCTCGCGCAGCAGCGTGCGCAGCGTTTCGTAGTTGAATTCCACCGTTTCGAACACCGTGGCGTCGGGGTGGAAAGATATGAGCGTGCCCGTCTCGTCGGTGTCGCCCACTATTTTCAGCGGCTCTTCGGGTATGCCGCAGTGGTATACCTGCCTGTATTTATGACCGTTCTGGCAGACTTCGGCCACGAGCGTGTCGGCGAGCGCGTTCACGCACGATACGCCCACGCCGTGCAGGCCGGAGGAGATCTTGTAGCCGCCGTGCTTGTTGCCGCCGCCGAACTTGCCGCCCGCGTTTAGGTTGGTGAGTGCAAGCTCGACGCCGCTTATGCCCTCCTGTTCGTTAATGCCGGTGGGTATGCCCCTGCCGTTATCCTTCACCACGCATGAACCGTCTGCCGTGAGGGTGACGTCCACCCTGTCGCAATAACCTGCAAGAGCCTCGTCTATGGAGTTGTCGATGACCTCCCTCACAAGGCCGTGCAATCCCTTTTCATCAGTGGTGCCGATGTACATGCCGGGATTTTCGCGCACAGGTTCCAGACCCTTGAGCGCGACGAGGCTGTTGGCATCGTAATTGTTCTGAACTTTTTCAGGCATAATAGACCTCTCGGTTAAATAATTTCCATGCTTTTTACTATTATACCATATTATATAATCGAAGTCAAGCCGCACACGGTTTTTTCGCGTTTCAAGGGCATATAAAATGGCGGTCTGCGCATACTTTTCTGCGGAAGCAAGGAGGCGATTTTATGAGAGGCAAGCCCGGTTACGGATGCGGTGCCGGAAACCTTGGATACGAGTGCCCTGCGTGCGGCAACCACGTGTGCGCGGGGTGCGCCGAAAGCTGGGGCGGGCTGTGCCCCAACTGCTTTTCCAGGCTGTACCGCATAAGCTGAATATCCCGTAAAAGGCAGGGCGGCGCCCGCAGAAACTGCGGGCGCCGCGCCGTTATTATATTCATAGTACGCAGTAAATGCAGGCTTTTATGTTGCACAGAAAACCGCCTTAATGCTTGTCTTGCCGATATTATTCAGCTTATTCAGAGGGTTCCACTCGAGCGATTTTTCCGTAAAGCCGCTCCTTTCCCACGATTTATACCAGCGAAGATAATTATACCGCTCTTCGCCAATGGCGCGGATATCTGTAAGCGCACCGCTTTCAATATCAAGTTTTCCCACAAAGCCATAGCCGAACGCTCCCCCGCCGCCTCGCATAAAGCCAAGCACATAAGCGACATGCGTTTCGCAGCCATAAAACTCCAGCTCCTCAAGAACGGTTTTTTGCTCATCGGCAAACAGGGTATTCGTTTTTTCAAATGACGCTCCGTCATATATGCCCAATTGAGTCTGACAGGAATTTACAGGCTTTTCGATATTACAGAAGTACCTTCCGTCCGGCGTAAAAGCAAAACCTTCGTCCTGCGCGCCAAGCCTTGTGACCGTTATCTTTTTTATCAGTGACAGAGAATCAAGGTCATAGAAGCCTAAAAAGCCTTCGGTAGATTTTACGGCAATAATATTTGAGTTCGGTTTGAAAATGGCGGTATAGGCATAGGGAAAATGCCTGAATTTAGCCAATTCTTCTCCCTTTGAACCGTATACGTATACTGTTCCGCCGCTGCACCCTACACTATAATGCTCATTCCTGCAGAAGCCCCAGAACTTTTTCACATTTTGCCCCCTTATGCCCATGCAACTTCAGATTTTTATAAGCGGAAAATATTTAACAACACAAGGTCAGATATCGCTATTTATGCTCTCCAGCCTGTCGCCCCACTTTTTTGCATTCTCTTCATCTCCCCTGGCCGCATAGTAGTCGGCACGCAGGGACACGAGCATTATGAACGCAGACTCGTCCTCGGCGATCTGCGGTACGGAAAAGAAGTAATCCTCGTCTATATCGGCAAGCACCCTCCCCTCCGCCACCATGCCCTGGATATCGAGCACGCGGGCAAGCACCTGCCACTCCGCCGTATTCTTTGCCGCGCGCATGGCGAGCAGCATGTCGGTGCCGCCGCCCGCATATTCCGCGGGCAGAACGTTTATCATGAACAGATAGAACGAAGCGGGTGCGAGGAAGGAAAAATACAGCGCCGCGCCGTCTGCGAACAGCAGACCCATACCCACAGCCGCCGTAAGCAGATTGACGGCAAGTCCGCCGAGGGCGGTGACGATGAACCTGCGGCGCATTTTTCCGCTGCGCCTCGGCATTACCGTGCACGAGGACGGAGCGAACACGCCCGGCCTGCCGAGCTTTACGCGCATGCCGCTGATGCCGCCGAAAACGAGATGCCCCGCCTCGTGCAGAAGCGCGGCGACGGGAAAAAAGAGCAGGCAGGCGAGCAGGTATATGAGTATGTGCACCCAGCCGAACGAGATATATATACAGTAGCAGCCCGCCGCGGCAAGCGCGAGCGCCGGCAGGGCGCACGCCGCCGTGGTGAGCACGCCCTTCATTTTGCCAGCCCCCTGAGGATCACGTAACCCTCGAGATTGTCGCTCTCAGACACCGTTATGCCGCCGGAACCGAATTTTGAAAGCAGCGAATACATGAGAAGGCAACCGCCCGCTATCACGTCGGCGCGGCGCACGTCCATGCCCTTTACCTTTTTGCGCTCTTCCACGGTGAGCGGGAGCAGCCTTTCCGCCTCCTCGCCCAGCCACTGCGCGGAGAGAAAAGTGCCGTCGACCACCTTCGGATCGTAAGGTTCCAGCCCGTGAAATATGGCAGCGAGGCTGGTGGCAGTGCCTCCCACGCCGTACATATCCACGGCGGATAGGTCGGGGGCGCCGTATTCGGCAAGTTTGCGATCTATTACCTTTTGCAGGGCCTGCCTGTCCTGCCCGGCGAGGTCGTACAGGCGGACGGTGCCTATGTCCACACTCTTTGAATAGACCTTTTTGCCTCCCTTCTGCACGGTGATCTCCGTGCTTGCGCCGCCGAGATCGACCATACCTCCGTCGCGCCCGCGCAGCGCACCCGCAAGGCCGCAGGCAGCCTCTTCCTCGCCGCCGATGACGTCTACGTCGATGCCCGTGAGCTGTTTGACGCGCTTTACAAAGTCGCCGCCGTTTACCGCCGAGCGGACTGCAGCGGTGGCGAACACATACGGCGTGCCCGCGCCGTTCAGCTCGGCAGCCGCCGCAAACAGCTGCACAGAACGGGCGGTGCGCTCTATAGCCTCCGGCAGGAGCCTGCCGCTTGCAGCCAGCCCCTCGCCCAGGCGGGTGGTGTCTGTCTGCTTATATAAAGTTTTTCCGTCCGCCATTACCATGAGGCGGACGGAATTGGAACCAACGTCTATTGCCGAAATTTTCATTGCTTTTTCCTTAAAGTTACCGGCCGAGCAAGTCCTTTTCGAGCGCAAGGTCGAAAAGATTGTTAAGGTCGCTGTAATAATCCAGTTTGTCCTCGGTTTCGCCTATGTCCTGAATGATCCTGTCGTACTCCTCCTGCAGCTGCTCCTTGCGGTTGCTGAGGTTGACTATAACGACCAGCTGATAGATGAGTATCGCAACGAGGATGACGAGCAGCAGCACCACCGAAACGGTGCCCGCGGCTATCAGCCGATTGCGCTTTTGTACGTTCATATCTTACTCCTTTCTGCGGGCAGGACTGCGGCGCGCACCGCGCCCTGCACCTTCGGCAAGTCTATTATACAGTTTATTGACAAAAAAAGCAACTATTAAATGCAAACTTTTGACATACAGCACAATTCCCGCAAGGCATGCAGCGAGCATGTAGGCGCGGACGCCGGGAAATGCAAACGCCGCCGAACAGCACACGAACATGGCCGCGAGCGCAAGGAAGTAAAGAACGTCGCACACGGCGGTGACGGCGCGCGAAGGGGCGCCGGGAAAACGGAAGCCGAAGAGCGTGCGCACCGCATAGAGCACGTCGTAGATTGGCCCGCTGGCCACTCCGCACGCAAGGCATATCAGGAATATGCGCACTATTTGAGCAGCCTGCGGGCAAGCTTTATGCCCTTGGGAAGGTACTTTACTTCCGTGACGGTGCCGCTCGCGGAGAAGGCGCCGCTGCTCTTTGAAAAGGCGTTTATTTTAAGCCCGCTGCCCGAAACGAGTATCCTGCCGCCGGCATACCCCAGCGCTATGCGCGTTGAGGAAAAGCCGTCGACGCTCTCTATCCCCGTGGCGGAAAACAGCCTGCAATCTTCGATGGTTAAACCGTGCGTCACTCCCTCCATGCATTCACCCCGCAAAAAAGTACTGCCGCCGCTGCGGCAGTACTTATATATGCATATCCCGACGATTTTATGAAAACATGCAACGGCGCGGGGCGCTTACAGCCCCTTCTTTGCCTTTGCCGCGGCCTTGGCGCGCAGCTCGCTGTCCAGGATGCGCTTGCGTATACGGATATTTTTGGGAGTTATCTCCAGAAGCTCGTCGTCGGCGATAAATTCGAGACACTCTTCAAGGCTCATGCGCTTGGGGGTTATCAGCCTGAGCGCATCGTCGCTGGAGGACGAGCGGGTGTTGGTCAGGTGCTTTGTCTTGCAGACGTTGACGTTGATGTCTTCGCTCTTGGGGCTCTCGCCTATGACCATGCCCTCGTACACCTGCGTGCCGGGGCCGATGAACAGCGTGCCGCGGCCCTGCGCGTTGAACAGTCCGTATGTGACCGCCTCGCCCGTTTCGAACGCCACGAGCGAACCGGTGCTCCTGCGCGAAAGTTCGCCCTTATAGGGCTGGTATTCGAAGAACACGGACGAGAACACACCTTCGCCCTTGGTAGAGGTGAGAAATTCGCTCTTGTAGCCGAACAGCCCGCGTGCGGGAATTATAAACTCCAGGCGCGTGCGGCTGCCCACCGCGCTCATGTGCAGAAGTTCGCCCTTCCTTTCGCCCATGCTCTGGAACACTGCACCCGAGTAAGCGTCGGGCACGTCTACGATGAGGCGCTCCATGGGTTCGCACTTTACGCCGTCGATCTCCTTGAACAGCACGCGGGGCGTGGATACCTGAAATTCGTAACCCTCCCTGCGCATGTTTTCGATGAGTATCGAAAGGTGCATTTCGCCGCGGCCGCACACGCGGTAGCTGTCGGCAGAATCGGTCTCTTCCACGCGCAGCGAGACGTCTTTGAGCAGTTCGCGGAACAGCCTGTCGCGCAGGTGACGGGTGGTCACCCACTTGCCCTCCTTGCCGGCAAAGGGCGAATCATTTACCGAAAAGGTCATCTCTACCGTGGGTTCCGAGATCTTTACGAATTTATGCGCCTCTACGCAGTCTGGCGAACACACCGTGTCGCCGATGTTTATCTTTTCCAAGCCGGAGAAGCAGACAATGTCACCGGCGACAGCCCTTTCGCACGGGACGCGGCTGAGACCTTCGATCTGGTATAGGTTGACGAGCTTGCCCGCCGCTTTCATCTGCTGGTTGTTGTAGTTGGTGGTGACGACTGCCTGTCCCTGCAGAACTTCGCCGCGCTCTATCCTGCCTATGCCTATGCGGCCGACGTAGTCGTTGTAGTCTATGGACGAGACGAGCAGCTGCGCGGGGCCCTTTTCGTCCACCTCCATGGGTCGGATGTGCGAGAGAATGGTGTCGAACAGCGGCGTGAGGTCGGTGCCCGGTTTATTGAGATCGAGCGTGGCGGTGCCGTTTCGGCCCGAGCACCACACTACGGGACTCATCAGCTGATCGTCGGAGGCGTCGAGCTCCATGAGCAGTTCGAGTATCTCGTCCTGCACCTCTTCGAGGCGGGCGTCGGGACGGTCTATCTTGTTCACCACGATTATCAGCCTGTGACCCATCTCGAGCGCCTTCTGCACCACGAACCTCGTCTGAGGCATGGGGCCTTCGGCTGCGTCGACGAGCACGAGCACGCCGTTGACCATCATCATCACCCTTTCGACCTCGCCGGAAAAGTCGGCGTGGCCCGGGGTATCGACGATGTTTATCTTTACGCCGTTATAGTGGACGGACGTGTTCTTTGCGAGTATGGTTATGCCGCGCTCTCGCTCGATGGCGTTGGAGTCCATCACCCTCTCCTCCACAGCCTGGTTTTCCCTGAAGGCGTGGCTCTGTTTGAGCATTGCGTCTACCAGCGTGGTCTTGCCGTGGTCGACGTGCGCGATTATAGCTACATTTCTTAAATCGTTTCTTACCATATGAATCCTTTACCGAGCAAAATTTTTCCATTATATTTTAGAGGCACGCGCAAAAAAATGCAACCGATATTGCACGGCTGCAAATTTTTTACTCTTTTTGTAAGGCAATAAAAATTTTTTATAATTGTTTGCATTGCGCAAAAATCACGCGGCTGCCTTCAGAACTGAAATTCGCTCTTGGTGGCGCGGTCAAAGAGCTTTAAGATTATGTTCATGCACTCCCTTGCGCCGTCGCCGCTTTCAAAGGCGCGCGATTCGAAGCAGGCCTCGTACACCGCCTCGGTTATCGGCAGCTCCACGCCGTGCTCCTCGCCCATCTTCTTCATGGCCTTTGCCGTCATCACGCCCTCGGCGAGCTTATCGAACTTCTGCCCCTTCGCCATCATCTCGCCGTAGCGGCGGTTGTGGGAATACTCGGAAAAGAGCGTAGTCTCGTAGTCGCCGAGATGGGCAAGCCCGTAGGCCGACATGAACCTGCCGCCCATAGCCTGTATCAGAGACCCCACCTCGTAAGCGCCGCGCGCCATGAGCGGCCCCTTTAAGCTGACATAGCCGCTGCCGTCGAGCACGCCCGCGGCTATGCCCAGAACATTCTTGGCGGCGGCGCCTATCTCGGTGCCGATGAGATCGTTGCCGTAGTAAAAGCGGATGAGGTTGCTCTTGAAGCTGTCTGCAAGGCGGCGTTTGAGCGCGTCGTTGGCAGAATCTATCACCATGCAGTTGGGTATGCCCCGGACGAACGCCTGGATGTGCCCGGGGCCCACCCATACGGCTACCCTGTCGGGAGAGATGCCGCTTTCCGTCATCACCTCCGAAAGGCGCTTGCCCGTGCTCTCCTCTATGCCCTTCATGCACAGCACGAATACCTTGTCGCCCACGGGGTAGCGCGTGACCTTCTGCATAAAGCCGCGCAGCCCCTGCGAGCTGATGGAGATTATTATGATATCGCTCTTTTTTATGGCGTATTCGAGGTCGCAGGTGAGCTCTATCCTGCCGTCGAGCGCGACGTATTCGTTTTTGCCCTTCTCTTTGAGGACTCTGTAAGAGGGCGCGTCCTCCGGCCCCCAGTTTATTACCTCGTTGCCCTTGACGGCAGACTGGTACCACGCTATGAACGAGCCCCATCTGCCGCAGCCGAGAACGGAAATCTTCATGTTTTTCACCGTATAATTGTGTTTTGATTATAAAATCGTGCGGGAATATGCCGCAACAAACGCTATATCGATTTGCGCTCGGTAAGCGCGCGCGAAAGAGTTACTTCGTCGGTATATTCCAGCTCGCCGCCGATGGGTATGCCGTGCGCAAGGCGCGTGACGTTGATGCCCAGCGGTTTTAACAGCCTTGCGATATACATTGCGGTGGCCTCGCCCTCCACGTCGGGATTGGTGGCCATTATCACCTCCTGCACGCCGCCCTCGTTCACGCGCGCGAGCAGTTCCTTTATGCGTATGTCGTTGGGACCCGTGCCCTCCATGGGGTTTATCACGCCGTGCAGGACGTGGTAAACGCCCTTGTATTCGTGCAGTTTTTCCAGCGCAATGACGTCTTTGGGTTCCTTTACGACGCATATGACCGATTTATCGCGTTTAAGGCAGATGTCGCAGACCTCGTTTTCGGTAAAGTTGCCGCATATTTTGCAGTATTTTACCCTGCGCTTTGCCTCGGTTATGGCGTTTGCAAATCCTTCAGCCTCCGCCGCGCTCATGTTTATCACCCTGTAAGCGTAGCGCTGCGCCGTCTTTTTGCCGACGCCCGGCAATTTTGTAAATTCGTTGATGAGCCTGCCTATCGGCTCGATAAAAATATCCATAGACAATACGTTCACGAAAAATCTTTGCTCGGGGCGCAAATATTTTTCCGTGAGTTGAGGGTTCTGCCCTCGCTCGCGCAATTTTTCCGCGCCCTGTTTTTATATGATTGCGCGAGCTCACCCGGCGAGCTCGCTTGCGCGACAAATCGGGTCGCGCCGGCGCAGGGAAACCCTGCTTGCGCACATAAGTAATTTGTACACGTCGGACAGCAAAACTTACATGAGGCCGGGAAGGCTTGCGCCGCCGAACTTGCCCATCTTTTCTTCGTAGAGCTCGTCCGCCTTTTTATAGCCGTCGTTGATGGCGGCAAGTATCAGGTCTTCGAGCATTTCGACGTCCTCTTCGTCCGAAAGGTCGATCATCTGCGAGATCTTACTGCCGAACTCCACGCCGTTTATCACCTTTTTGCCGTTCATGTAGATGACGACCGTTTCGTCGCCCTCTTCGCCGCCGCCCGAAAGCCCGACGACTTCCAGTTCTTCAAGCTCCTTTTCGGCCTGCTGCATCTGCTCCTGTATCTTCTGCGCCTGTTTTACGAGGTTGTTCATTCCCCCGCCCATGCCGCCTCTGAAACCTGCCATAAAAAACTCCTTTATATGATGATCGCTATATATTTGGCCGTTATTTTATCTCTATATCGGTGCCGCCGAAATTGGCCTTTAATGTTTCGACGGCCTTTTTGAGCCCGTCCTGCTTTTTGTTCAGGCGCACTTCGAAGTCGGTGACGCCCGACTGAGCGAGCACCTCCGCAAGGACGGCGGAATTGTCCTGCCGCGTTATGGCGCGGTAGACCGTTTCGTTTTCGGTGTTGAACACGTACTTGGCACCCTCCTGCACGCAGGAAAGGTCTGCGCACAGGGTGAAAAGTACGGCGTTTTTGTGCGTGGTGCGCAGCGCCCTTAAAAGCGCGGCGTGCACGCTTTTGCCCGTGAGCCCGCCCGCGGGCGCGGCTGCAGGTTTTTGCACGCCGTCAAATACGTCTTCGCCTTCGGCAGGCTGCAGCGCGGGCCTGTTTGCAGCCTTGACGACGGGCTGTTTTTCAGACTGCGTTTCGGGCTGCTTTGCGGGCAGATCGGCATAGAACGCGGTCGCCCTGCCGCGCGGCTTTTCCGAGAATATGTCGGACTGGGTGCCGCTTACAGGCATTGGCGCGGATTCGGTACGCGGCGCCTGTACGGGCACGTTTGCCGCCGCGGCGGAGAGGTTCTTCACCTTCTCTTCGAGCGCGGACACCCTTGAAAGCAGCGCGTCGATGTTGTAGTCTGCCTGCGGCAGCGTGCAGCGCAATATCGCCGTTTCGAGCACAACCCGCGCGTCGGCGGCGTAGCGCATGTCGGCCTCCGCCCTCACGAAAATTTCGGTTGCGCGCAGTATCTTGTGCCCGTCTGCCGAAGCTATCTCTTTGACTTTGCCGAACATATCCGCGGGGAGATTGAGTATCTCGGCCGCATTTTTGCACATCTTGGCGACGGACACGTTGTTGAGAAAATTGAGGACGTCCTTTACGAACACGCCCGCGCTCTTGCCGCCGGCAAACACCTCCTCGGCACACGTAAGGGCGCCGCCTGCGTCGTCGGAAAGCAACATCTTTACCACATCGGCAATCCTGTAAAAATCGGCGCTGCCGAGCACGGCGTTCACGTCGGCATAGGTAAGTTTGCCCGCAGAGTAGGATACGCACATGTCGGCGATGGAGAGCGTGTCGCGCGCGCTGCCCGCACCCGCGCGGGCTATGGCGGCGACGGCTTCATCCTCGTACTCCTTGCCCACCTTTTCCAGCACGTTTCTGAGCAGCCCCTCCAGATCGTGCTGCGGGATGAGTTTGAAATCGAAGCGCATGCAGCGCGAGAGTATCGTGGCGGGGATCTTCTGCGGTTCGGTGGTGGCGAGTATGAACACGGCGTGCGCGGGAGGTTCTTCCAGCGTCTTCAGCACGGCATTGAACGCCGACTGGGTGAGCATGTGCACCTCGTCGATTATATACACCTTATACCTGCCCGCGACGGGCGGGTACTGCACCTTTTCGCGCAGGTCGCGCATCTCGTCCACGCCGTTATTGGAAGCGGCGTCTATTTCGGATATATCCATGTTGCCGCCCTCCGCAAGCGCCCTGCACGTTGAGCATTTGCCGCACGGCGAGCCGTTTACCGGGTGTTCGCAGTTTATGGCGCGCGCAAAAATCTTGGCGACGGACGTCTTGCCCGTGCCGCGCGGGCCGCAGAAAAGGTAGGCGTGGCCTATTTTTCCGCTTTCGATCTGATTGGTCAGAATTTTTACTATGTGTTCCTGCCGCACCACCTTATCGAGCGTGTCGGGGCGGAACATCCTGTAAAACGCAAGGTATGCCATTATCCTTCCTCAGCCCTTAAAAAAGCCCCGAGAGCTTGCGCTTGGCGCGCTGAAGGGCGTTATCTATGCTCTTTACGGGCTTGCCCGCGGCGGAGGACATTTCCGCCATCGTCAGCCCGTCCATATACATCACCGTGACCTTGAATTCGAACGACGAGAGGTGCTTGCCTATCTTCTGCAAAAATTCCCGCCTGTTTTCCCGCTTTATGAGCTCATCTTCGGGATTTTCCGGCGAGGAATACAGCTCTTCACCCACCTCGGTTATGGGCAGGAAGTTATTGAGCGCTGCGTTCTTTGCGCCGCGGGTGGCCTTTACGCAGTCGATTATGCGGTTGCGTATGCAGCGCGCGGCATAGGGGGCGAACCTGCCGCCGGTATAGCCGCCGATAGCCGAATACAGCCCGCACATGCCCTCCTGCACCAGATCTTCCGTTTCTCCGCCGGAGAGGAAGAACGCGCGCGCGATGGAGAGCACCACGTTTTTATACCTGCCCAGAAGCTCGGCGGCGGCGGACTTTTCGCCCTGCTGCGCAAGCTCTGCAAGTTGTTCGTCGGTCAGTTTTTTATCCTGCATCTCACCACTTCGTACGCGGCTATGCCGAGCGCCACCGAGGCATTGAGCGAATTCACCTTGCCGAGCAGCGGCAACGAGAGCACTCCGTCGCACCGTTCGCGCGTGAGACGCCTTACGCCGCTGTCTTCGCCGCCGATGACCAGCCCAACTTTGCCGCTGAGATCGGCAGAGTATATGCTCTGCCCGTCGGCCTCGAGGGCATACAGCCAATAGCCGCACTCTTTCAGTCTTTCTATGGCGCCCGAAAGCGAGGGCACCTTTGCCACCATGACATGGTTTGCCGCGCCCGCCGAGATGCGGACTACCGCCTCGGTGACGCTTGCGGACTTTTGCGCGGGGATCACGACGCCGTCGGCGCCCGCGCACTCCGCCACCCTTATTATCGAACCGAGGTTGTGCACATCCTCTATGCCGTCGCACAGAATGACGAATCCGCCTTCGCCGCCGTGACTTATTATATCCTCGATGTCGGCATATTCATACTCCGCCGCAAAGGCTATCACCCCCTGGTGGCGGCCGCTGCCGCTCATCCTGTCGAGAGCCTTATCCTCGGCAAACTGCACGCGGATACCGCGCTTGCGCGCCTCGGCGAATATCCTTGCGAGGGAGCCCTGCGCGCCCTTTTCCATGACTATCTTTTCTATGGGTTTGCCGCTTCTTATAAGTTCGAGTACGGCGTTCCTGCCCTCTGTCTTCATATCAGTCCCCGAGAAGTTCCTCTATCCTTTCGTGCCTGCCCGTGAGATAGAGGTAGCCGATGAGCGCCTCGAATCCCGTAGAGCGGTTGTATTCGCCCACGCTTGCATGCTTAGAGCGCGTGCTCTTTTTTGCGTTCCTGCCGCGGCGGAAGATGTCCGCCTCCTCTTCGGTGAGCGCGGGCAGCAGCCTTTCAATGAGTTCGCTCTGCCCCCTCGCCGAGACCTGCCGCGACGAGAGCTTTTGCAGCGTGCCCGTCTTGAAGTCGGTGCCGAGCACGAGCTTTTCGCGCACGTACAGCGAATACACGGCGTCGCCCACGAACGCGAGCACGACGGGGCTTAAATTGCGCGCGCCTTCCGGCGTGAGAAAATTGCTGTCTCCGAACATACTACTCCGTATAATTATACCCTTTGATTATACCATTTTGTAATAAAAAAATCAATAGTTAAGTAGTATATAACGTGAAATTGTTTACCCTGCGCAGGAGCGCCGCCATAGCCGCGGCGGCAATAATAATATTCGGCGGGCTGCTCGGGCTTGCGTGCGGCGGCATAGCTTCGGCGCAGTCTGCGCGCCCGCCCGTGATAGTCATCGACGCAGGCCACGGCGGCATAGACGCCGGCGTTTACGGCAAGGCGAGCGGCGTCAAGGAGAGCGAGATAAACCTTGCGATAGCGCGCGAGCTGGCGGGTTACTTCGACGCGGCGGGATTCTGCGCCGTGCTCACGCGCAAGACGCAGGGCGGGCTTTACGGACTGCCCGTAAAGGGTTTCAAGATGCGCGACATGAACGCGCGGCTCGACACGATAGTAAGGTGCGGCGCCGACATGGTCATATCTGTGCATCAGAACACCTTTCCGGACAGCGCGCGGCGGGGCGCGCAGGTGTTCTTTTACCCCGGCAGAGAGAACGGCAGAAAACTTGCCGCGTGCATACAGCGCAGCCTGAACGGCACGGCGCTGGGCGACGGTAAAGAGCCGCTTGCGGGCGATTACTTCATGCTGCGCTGTACCGACTCCCCCTCCGTCGTTGTGGAGTGCGGGTTTTTATCAAACGAAGAGGACGAAAGGCTGCTGCTCACAGAAGAGGGCAGGCGCGACGCGGCATACGCCGTGTTTATGGGCGCGGTGGAATATTTTTCGCCGCAATGATACCTTATGAAAGGATAAGAAAAAGCTCTCCGCTTCCCGCGGAGAGCTTACTTTGTTGAAGATTTTTAAGAGAGCTTTTCGAGCAGCTTGAGGTCGATGCCCTTTTCGCCTATCTTGATTATCTCTACCTTTACCACGTCGCCGATGTTTACAACGTCTTCCACCTTGTCGACACGCTTGTCGGAGAGCTTGGAGATGTGGATCATACCGTCCTTGCCGGGCGCGAACTCGACGAACGCGCCGAAGGTGAGGATACGCACCACAGTGCCCACGAACATGTCGCCCACTTCGGGGTCGTGTGCGATGGACATGATTATTGCCTTTGCCTTTTCGGCATTTTCGATGGGGCCGGTAGTGGAGATGTAGCCGCGGCCGGAATCGTCGTCGTTGAAGTCGATGTCGGTGCCCGTCTCCTCCATTATCTTCTTTATCACGCAGCCCTGCTTGCCGATGACGTCGCCGATCTTGTCGGGAGCGATCTCGAAGCTGATGATCTTGGGAGCATATACCGAGAGGGCGGGAGCAACTTCGGGAACGCATTCGAGCATCTTTGAAAGGATGAACGTCCTGCCCTCGTTGGCCTGCTCGATTGCGGTGTGCATGATCTCTTCGGAGATGCCCTTGATCTTTATGTCCATCTGGATGGCGGTGATGCCCTTTACGGTGCCCGCAACCTTGAAGTCCATGTCGCCGAGGAAATCTTCAAGGCCCTGGATATCGGTGAGCACCTTGAATTCGCCCGTCTCCTGATTCTTTATAAGGCCCATCGCAACGCCTGCCACGGGTGCCTTGATGGGAACGCCCGCGTCCATGAGCGCCATGGTGGAGCCGCATACCGACGCCATCGACGAAGAGCCGTTGGAGGAGAGTATGTCGTTGACCACCCTTATGGCATAGGGGAACTCCTCTTCGGAGGGAAGCACGGGAATGAGAGCGCGCTCTGCAAGGGCGCCGTGGCCTATCTCGCGCCTGCCGGGGCTGCGCAGCGCCTTGGCTTCGCCCGTGCAGTAGCCGGGGAAGTTGTACTGGTGCATGTAACGCTTGTAAGTTTCGTCGTCCAGCCCTTCGAGCTTCTGCGCCTCTGAGAGCATGGCAAGCGTGCAGGTGGTGAGAGTCTGCGTCTGGCCGCGGGTGAACACGGCGCTGCCGTGCACGCGGGGAAGGACGTGCCTTTCGCACCAGATGGGACGGACGTCTTTGAGGCCGCGGCCGTCGGGACGGATGCCCTTGTCGAATATCTTTGCGCGCACCTTTTCCTTGGTGAGGTAATAGAGGCTGTCCTTTATCTCGCGCGTATTTTCGGGATAGATGTCTGCAAAGTGTTCGAGCACTTCCTTTTCCGCCTGAGCCTGGCGGGACTCCCTCTCCTGCCTGTCGAAGGTGTCTATCGCCCAGTCGATCTTTTCGGAGGCGTACTCGCGCACCGCCTTGTCGAGCTCTTCGGGGATATGGTAGAGTTCCATCTCCTTCTTGGGCTTGCCCACGGCGGGCACTATCACGTCGTCGATGAAGTTGCAGATCTTCTTGATCTCTTCATGGCCGAACATGATGGCGTTTACCATCTCTTCGTTGCTCACCTCGTCGGCGCCCGCCTCTATCATGAGTATAGCGTCCTTGGTGCCCGCGAGGTTGAGGTGTATGGTGCTGGCGTGCCTCTGCGCGAGGTCGGGGTTAATTACGTACTTGCCGTCTACGAGCCCCACCACTACCGAGCCCGTGGGGCCCGCCCAGGGAATATCGGAGATGGAGAGCGCGACGGAGGAACCTATCATGGCGAGGGGCTCGGGAGCGACGTCGGGCTCTACCGAGAGCGCCTGCGCCACCACCGTCACGTCGTTGTAAAGTCCCTTGGGGAAGAGCGGGCGAAGGGGCCTGTCTATGAGCCTTGCGGTAAGGATGGCCTTGTCGCTTGCCCTGCCTTCGCGCTTTTTGAAGCCGCCGGGGATCTTGCCGACGGAGTACATCTTTTCATCGTAGTCTACCTGAAGGGGGAAGAAATCCATGCCCTCCCTGGGGGCGGCGGACATGCACACCGTTACGAGCACCGCAGTGTCGCCGCAGCGGACTACGCACGCGCCGTTGGCCTGCTCGGCGTACTTACCCGTTTCGATAACTACGTCTCTGCCCCCCACCTGCATTGTGAATTGTTTGCTTTCTTTCATTTTGTTGCTTACTCCTTGTCTGTTCTTGCGCCCGGGGCGACCCCGCCGCGGACAAATTTATGAAAAAAAGAGCGACATAAAAATACGCGCTCTTTTTTGTACGTTAAAAAATTACTTTCTTAAGTTCAAAGCGGCAACGATGGCACGGTATCTTTCGATGTCCTTGGATTTAAGGTAGTCGAGAAGACCGCGGCGACGGCCTACCATTTTGAGAAGGCCCCTGCGGGAGTGGTTGTCGTGAATGTGAACTTTGAGGTGCTCGTTGAGGTGATTGATGCGCTCGGTGAGGAGAGCTATCTGAACCTCGGGCGAACCGGTGTCGCCTTCCTTAGTTGCGAATTTTGCAATGATTTCCTGCTTTTCCATCTTAAATTATCCTCCTGTAATGGAAATTATCTGCGGACAACAAAGCACGGGCGTGGAGTATTCGCACCACCTTGTAGCCGTAACATGGTTATTTTAGCATAGCGCGCGCATAAATGCAACTAAATTGATCGGGTTGCGGCGCCTTTTCTTTTTTACACGCTCAAATGTTACAAAATGATAAATATTTGCAGTCATTCAAACAGTTTCAGCCGTTCGCGGATAATGGCGGCGCACTTTGCAAGGTATGAGGGGATATCCTTGGGGGAAGCCAGCCGCTCTATCCTGCTGCCGCCGCCGAACACGCGCTTTGAAATGGCGCCCGCCCCGACGGCTATGTTTGAGCAGATCTCCTCCATGGTGCCTATGTTGTAGGCGCACGCCTTGCCCGGCCTGCACCAGCCGGTGTTTTCGTTTGCGCCCGCCTGGTACTTCTGGCGGTAGAGATAGTATGGCTCGTACCCCGCCGAGGTTAGCATTTCGCGCGAGAAGGCTATCATTTCGTCGATCTCGCCGCCGTCTATGCGCGAGACGCGCTCTTTTAGGCGCGAGCCTGATTTGAGGCACAGCGAATGAACGGTGATGTTTTCGGGCTGCAGCTGCACCGCTATGGAGAGCGAATTACGGAAATCGCCCGGATCTTCGCCAGGGAGGCCCGCAATGAGGTCGATGTTTATGTCGAAGCCGTACTTTTCCGCCATATGATACGCGTCGATCACCTGCTCGGCGGTGTGCCTGCGGCCTATCCGCGCGAGCGTTTCGTCGGAAAATGTCTGAGGGTTGACGCATATCCTTGTGACGCCGGCCTCTTTGCAGGCGGCGAGCTTTTCATCGGTGAACGTATCGGGCCTGCCCGCCTCCACCGTGAACTCCGCACCGTCCGTCCCGAGGGCGTTGATCGCGGCATATATGCGGGTCAACTGCTCATTTTCAAGGCAGAAAGGCGTGCCGCCTCCTATGTAGACGGAATTGAATTTTATATCCATGCCTTTAAGGCTTTCAAGCTCGCTTATCACGCAGTCGGTATATTCGCCCACATACTTCTGCACGGCGGGCATGGGCGCGGTGATAAACGAACAGTATTCGCACTTTGTGGGGCAGAACGGCAGGCCGACGAACAGATCGGCGCCCATCCCTCTGTTTTTTCGGTAAATTTCGCCCTGCGCGGCGAGCACGCGGCGGATCATGGCGATATTCTCTTCGCTGACGCAGAACTTTCTGAACAGCGGAGCAAAGTCCCGCCCCTCTGAAAGCTCGGCATACGCCATCTTGGTAGGCCTGATGCCGGTGAGCGCGCCCCACGGAAAAGTTTTGCCGGTGAGTTCCGAAAGGAACAGATAGAGCGCCAGCTTTGCCGAACGCTTTGCGCACCGCCTGAGCGCAAGCTCTCCCTCCGCCTGCCATACGTCCGTGTATGTGCGGCATTCCTCGCCCGAACGGACGGTGTTTATGTAGTTTTCGCCGTCGCGCCTGAACGTGTGCACTATTCCGGCATCTTCGGCGCCGAACAGGCGCACCACATCCATCAGCTCTGCATTGAGATAAGCGGTGTCGGTTATAAACATATCAGCCCCTTACGTAGGGATTACATGCGCGCTCGCGCGAGAGGGTGGTGTCTTCCCCGTGCCCGCAATACACCTTGTAGTCGCCCGGCAGCAAGTACAGTTTTTTTATGCCGGCAACTATCTGCGCCGCGCTGCCCGTGGGCAGGTCGGTCCTGCCTACGCTCCCGCAAAAGAGGGTGTCGCCCGTGAACAGGCTGTCCTCCGCGAGGTAGCATACCCCGCCGGAAGTATGCCCCGGAGTGGATATTACCGTGAAATCTATGCCCGCAACAGATACCTTATCGCCTGCCGGCAGCGGATCGAACGGCTGCACGGGATAGCCGAGCGCAGCATATGCGGGCGTGAACATGTGGGCGATCTCCTCCGCACTCGCATATACGGGGACGCCTTCCCGCGCGAAGCGGGCACAGCCGCCTGTGTGGTCGTAGTGGCCGTGCGTGAGCAGCACGCCGCGGGGTTCGAGCCCTAGTTCGGCACACTTGTCGCGCACGCGCGGCTGTCCGGGGTCTATAACGACGCACGTTTTGCCGTCTGCCGTGACGATATATGAGTTGGCCGCAAACCCCTGCGGATAAATTTTGTATACAGTAAGCATAGAGTTGCTCCGATTATATGCCGTGACCGCCGCCAAGACAAGGCGCGCAAGGAAAACATATATAAGTTATGACGAAACGCGGCAGCACGAATTTAGTTCGGGCGTATAGCCGCGTTACGACCACTTTACCTTCACGGAAAAAGATTTTGCCGCAGGCAAAAGATTTTTCGTGAGTTCAAAAACTTCAAAGAACCAAGCAAGACAAGGCGCGCGAGGAAGACATATATAAGTTATGACGAAACGCGGCAGCACGAATTTAGT
>DVIK01000035.1 GCA_018711385.1 Candidatus Coproplasma avistercoris | reverse complement strand
CCCTTAGCAGGGGAGCCCCTTGAGCCACTTGGGTACATCTGCACGATGCGCGGCAGATAGCTCTTGTCTGCCGTCAAATGCTTGATTACTATATCACATTTTTATGCTTTTGTCAAAACTTTATCCGACTGTTTTTGTGTAAAGTCATTAAATTTTGAACCGCCGCGCCCGTTCACGGGCGCGGCGGTGCTTACCGGCGCAAAAAGCGCGCCGCGAACTTACTTTGTGAGCCTTTCAAGCGCGAGCTTGTAAATTTCGAAGCATTTTTCTATCTTTTCGAAGGTGATGTATTCGTCCGCCTGGTGGATGGTGCTCTCTTCGCCCGCCTCTTCGGGGCCGAACGCCGCGCCCCGCTTAAGCGCCCTGGCGTATGTGCCGCCGCCTATGGCTATAGGCTGCAACTGAGTGCCGCACACCTCGTTATAGACTTCGCACAGCGTCTTTATGAGGAAGCTTTCCTTTTCGCCGTAGAGCGGCGCCTGCGAGTGGACTATCTCGAAGGGTATGCCGAAGCCGCTCACCCTTTCGAGTATGAATTTTTCGGTATAGGTGGCGGGGTAGCGCATGTCGCAGGTTATGAACACCTTGTCGCCGGCGCTCTTTATCACGTCCGGCGAGAGGGTGAGCGCGCCCGTCTCGTCTTTAAGGTCCTTCAGCCCGAGCTTTTCCTTGAAGAGCAGGTCGGCTATGCCGTCGAGCTTTAAGTAGCGCAGCATCGGTTCTATGGCGTTTTCGCCCTCGTCGGGGGTGGAGCCGTGCGCCGATTTTCCGCGCGAGACCGCCTTGCCGCCCTCGAGCGCCAGACCGTACAGCGCGGGGTCGCCGTATGCGGCGGGGTCTGCCGAAGCGGCGCAGTAGTCGCACACCATGTTGGCGCGCTCGCCGCCCGCAAGCTCTGCAAAGCGCGCGCCCTTCACGGTGAATTCGAACTTTAAGTGCAGTATGCCCTTTTCGGCATATATGACGGGGAAGTCGGCGTCGGGCGAGATGCCCTCTTCCGGCATGTGCGTAACCTTTTTGTAGTGGTCGATGCACGCCCAGCCCGTCTCTTCGTTGCAGCCGAGTATGAGCTTTATTTTGCGGTTGGGCTTAAAGCCCTCGTCTTTGAGCGCTTTCAGGCAGTAGAGCATTATTATCGCGGGGCCTTTGTCGTCCATTGTGCCCCTGCCCCATATCCTGCCGCGCTCCCTGTCTATCTCGCCGCCGAAGGGTTCGTGCGTCCAGCCGCTGCCCGCGGGAACGACGTCGAGGTGGGCGAGCACGGCGAACTCTTCGCCCTCGCCGAAGATGACTTCGCCCGCATAGTTGTCGTAGTTGTGCGTTTCAAAGCCCATGCCCTTGGCAAGGCTTAAAAAGTAGGTCAGCGCTTCCGCGGCGGGCGCGCCGAACGGCATGCCGCTTTCGGGCGGCTGCTGATAGGAGGGGAAGCGCACGATCTGTGAGATCTTCTTTTTGATCTCGTCTGAATAAACCGACATGTAATACCTTCCGTTGCGGCGTCAAGTGCCGCAAAATTTGCGCGCGGGGCTAAATTTTATCCGCACGCCTTAAATTTATTATACACTTTTTTAATTTTATGTTACAATAATTTTAACGGACATTTTCAAGAATATTCCGTTTATGTCTTACCGGAAAGGAGCCGCCATGCACGAGGGACACAGGCGCAGGCTGTATGAAAAACTTAAGAGCGGCGACAACCTCTACGAGCACGAGGTGCTCGAGATGCTGTTGTTCAACGCATATCCGCGCATCAATACCAATCCCATCGCGCACGAACTGCTTAAGCGCTTTCCCAGCATAGCGGCGGTGCTCTCTGCGGACTATGAAGAACTGATAACCGTGCCCGGCGTGGGCGAACAGGCGGCGCTCTATCTGATGTGCGTGGGCAGATGCCTTGAAAAGAGCAACAGCGCCGACTGCTTTTCCGTGGTGAAGAGCCGTGGCGACGCGGCGTCGTTCGTGAAGCTGCGCTTTGCGGGCAGGGCGGTGGAATACCTCGAGCTTTACTTCCTCGACAAAAACGGAAAGGTGCTGCGCATCTGTTCGTTCACCACGGGCGAAAGCCACCGCGTCACCGTGCCGCCGGAGGAGGTCATAAGGCTGATCTCGGTGTGTCATCCCTACGGCATACTGGCCGCGCACAACCACACCAACGGCAGCACCAGACCGTCTGTCATGGACGACGACTTCACCAAGGAGCTGCAGATAATCTGCAGCATGAACAACGTGCGGCTGTACGATCACATGATATATGCCGACGGCGTGCCGATGTACAGCTATTTCGACAGCGGCAGAATGAGCGAGATAGAGAGCAGCTTCTCTATAAACAGCATTTTGAGACATGGAAGACAGGGTTGAACTCACCATAAGCATCGAGCGGGTGCGCAAGTGGCTGGGCGCCGCGGTGGCCGTAGCCCTTGCCGTTATGGAGATAGTTATCTGCGTGCAGTATATGCCTGAAACCAACGCGGTGTTCACGTATATAGTGCTTGCGCTGTGTTGCGTCATGCTCGACGCGCTGGTCGTGCTCAATTTCTACGTGTTCAAACCGCTCAAAGTCAAATTTGTCGCATACGGCGTTCAGTTCTTCTTTCTGCTGCTCATATCGGCGATAACCGCCAACGACTTCTGCGTTGTGCTCTACTGCCTTGCAAATACCGAATTTTACATGAGCAACGAAAACCTGAAGCTCAATTTCATCATATTCGGCGTAAGCGTGGGCGTGTTCGTCGCCTCGTTCGTCATCGGCTGGGTGCGGGTGTACGACGGCGAATCCACCTACAACGCCGTGGTGCAGATACTGGGCGGCTGCCTGTTCGGCATGCTCATTCTGATGATACACTTCTTCATAACCTACGGGCTGATGCGTTTTTACCGCACCAGCAAGCGGCTTTCGGCGGCGCTTGCCGAAGCCGACGCGAACAAGGCGGCGCTGGAGGAGGCGTACAAACAGCTCTCGCGCACGGCGGTGTACGAGGAGCGCAACCGCATCGCCAAGGACATACACGACAATGCCGGACATTCGATAACCACCGTGATAATGCAGACCGAGGCCGCCAAACTGCTTATAGAGAGCGACCCGGAAGAGGCGAAAAAGCGTATAATATCCGCCAACATACAGGCCAAAAACGCGCTCGACCAGATGCGCACCAGCGTGCACCTGCTTGCGGGAAGAGCGGCCGAGACGTCGCTGAAAGACGGCATAGAGGAGATAGTGGCGCAGACGGTTGACTCCACCGACCTGAAGATAAGGTGCGACGTGCAGGACGTCAATCTCGAAGAGGAGCGCGCCCGCTTTCTGTTCAACTGCGTAAAGGAGTGCATAGCCAACGGCATACGCCACGGCGGAGCCACCGCGTTCTATATAGAGGCGCGGCTGCGCTCGGGCGAGGTCTCGCTGCTCGTTTCCGACAACGGCCGCGGCCCGCGGGGAGAGATAAAGGAGGGCTACGGGCTTAAAAGCATGCGCGAAAAGGCCGAACAGTTCGGCGGCACTATGCGCATCTCCGGCGAGCCCGACGAGGGCTGCGAGGTGAGCGTGTTCATAAGATCGGAATAGCCTGCATGATGGCAGAATTTTTTGATTTGTACACATATATGCCGCATTCAACGCGGCAAAGGAGGTTGTTATGATACGGGTTATGCTGGCGGACGACCAGAAAATACTTGCCGAGGGGATAAGGAGCGTGCTCGACACCTGCCAGGACATCGAGGTGTGCGGAGTGGCCTGCGACGGCGTTGCGGCCGTGGAGATGGCAAAGACGCTGAAGCCCGACGTGATACTCATGGACGTGCGCATGCCCGAGATGAACGGCGTCGCCGCCACCAAGCGGATAAAGGAGAGCGACCCCGGAATAAAGATAATAATACTTACCACGTTCGACGACAGCGACTATATTTTAAGCGGCATAAACAACGGCGCGAGCGGCTACCTGCTGAAAGACATAGGCTCGGCGGCGCTCATCGACGCCATAAAGAACGCCTACGAGGGCGACACCATACTTCCCTCGAAGATAGCCAAAAAGATAACCGACGCCGCTATGATGGTCTCTTCCGACAGGCAGATAAAGCTCAAAAAGGCGTACGGCCTTTCGGACAGGGAGGTGGATATAGCGCTCATGCTCGCCGACGGGTTCACCAACAGGCAGATAGCCGCGGCGGTAAAACTTTCCGACGGCACGGCGCGCAACTACATAAGCTCGATATATCTGAAGCTCGGGGTGGACAACCGCATCAGCGCCATGGAGAAGATAAAGGAAATAACCTGACGGGATATGCGTACCTGAAAAAGGTGCGGCGCCCGCCGCGGACGGCAAAACAGTCCGCGGCAGGGCATTGACCCCGCAATATGCCTTATTTAATGCGGCCCGATACGCCGCACCTTTAATTTAATACTGTTGTTTGCGCCCGCGCGCGGCTTAAAATAAGTTAAAGCCGCGCGCGGGCTTTTTTTATTTCCCGCCATTTGTATTTTCCGCCCTTTTGCCTGTGCCGCCTTTTGCGCGGCCGCTCTTTTTTGCCGCAAAAAACATCTTTCCGCGCTCGCAAATATTTTTTTTACAAAAATATTAGCTGTGGTTAGTTTTTAGTTGACAAACGCGCAAAGCGCCGTTATAATAAACTTTGTTAATAAACTACGGTTAAGTTTTAAACGCTTCGGACGGCGCATATACTCTGTATGCGGGGATATTTACCGTCTGAACAGCAAGGAGTTTTTGCAATGCCTCTTTCAATAGCGCCGCTGAACGTGGCGGTGGAGGTCAAAAAAATAGGTGCCGAAGATAAGGTAAAAAAGCACCTTTTTGAACTTGGAATTGTGGCGGGTTCGCGCGTGACCGTGCTCGCTTCCGACGGCGGCAACGTCATACTGCTCGTCAAAGAGGGAAGGCTGTGCCTCGACAGGGGCCTTGCCTCCAAAATCATAGTCGCCGTGGCATAGTCCGCGGCCGCAACAAACGTCAGAGTTTAAGCGCGCCTTGCCGCCGCAAACGGCACAGAGTTTTGCGCGCCGAGGCTGTATAAATTTTTTTTCGCGCAGAAAAGTTTCTTCAAAACGGCAACTTCCCCTGCGCGGACGGAGGAGATAATGAAATTACTTTGCAATTTCGCCGTAGGCGAGCGCGGCACGATAACGGCCGTCTCGGGCGAAGGCAGGGTCAGAAGGAGACTGTTCGATATGGGCGTCACGCCGGGTGCGGAAGTGACTCTCGTAAAAAAGGCCCCCCTCGGCGACCCCATCGAAGTTACCTTGCGCGGCTATCAGCTCACGCTGAGGAAGGCGGAGGCACAGTGTGTTCAGACGGAGGCGGCAAAATGAGAACTTTCGCACTCGCTGGCAACCCCAACAGCGGCAAAACCACGCTGTTCAACGCCCTCACGGGCTCTACCGCGCACGTAGGCAACTGGCCGGGCGTCACGGTCGATAAGAGGGAGGGCGTATACAAGGGCGGCAAAGAGCACGTGGCAATAGTCGACCTGCCCGGCATTTACTCGCTCTCGCCCTACACCCCCGAAGAGGTGATTGCGCGCAACTTTATTTTAAACGAGCATCCCGACGGCATAATCAACATAGTCGACGCCACCAATTTAGAGCGCAACCTCTATCTCACCACCCAGCTGTTGGAGATGGACGTACCCGTGATAATCGCGCTCAATATGATGGACGCGGTCGAAAAATCGGGCGATATGGTGGACGCGGCCACCCTCGAAAGCAGGATAGGCGTGCCCGTAGTGCCCGTTTCGGCGCTCAAAGAGACGGGCATAAAGGAGCTTATGAGGCGCGCGGAAGAGATGCCGCGCACCAGAAAGGGCGAAACGTGCGTGCGCGAGGCGCTATCCGGCCCCCTTGCCGAGGCAGAGAGGTATTTATCTTCGCTTGACGGAGTAAATTCGCCCGTGTTCCACGCAATGAAGCTCATCGAGGGCGACGAGCTTGAAACGGGCAGCAAAGAGGCGCGCGCCGTGCTCGCCGATATACAGAATAAATACGGCGATGACCTGGAAGCCAAGGTTGCCGACGAGAGGTATAAATACATCTCGGCAAACTTCTCCACCGCCAAGCAGAAGGGCGTAAGGCCCGCAGAGGCGAAGAGGGGCGGGTTCTTCAAAAACAGAAGGCCCGCAGACCCGAATATGACCGTCTCTGACAGGGCCGACAGGGTGCTTACGCATAAGATTTGGAGTATTCCCATATTCATAGTAATACTCTTCTTTGTGTTCCACCTCACCTTCTCGGAGGATTTGTTCTACATAAACGCAATCGCCACGGCGGCGGGCAATCCCCTGCCCACGATGGCCGACCTCGGCCACGGCGCCACGCTGGGCGATTCAGAAATTTATTCCAACTTCGGAATAGCGCTTGCGGCGTGCTTTTACGACGGGGCGGTGTTTTCGCCGGGCGTAATACTCACCAATCTTTTAAATCTGGTGCTCAACTACATCGTATACGGCATAGGCCTGGGCGTTGAGGCCGCGGGCGCCGTTGAATGGGCTGCTAGCCTGATAAACGACGGCATAGTGGGCGGCATTACGGCCGTTCTGGGCTTCCTGCCGCAGATACTCACGCTGTTTCTGTTCTTCTCCATTCTCGAAGATACGGGCTATATGGCGCGCGTGGCGTTCATTCTGGACAGAATTTTCCGCCGCTTCGGCCTTTCGGGCAGGGCGTTTATGCCTATGATAATGGGCTTCGGCTGCTCGCTCCCCGCAATGATTAACACCCGCACGCTGGCAGACGAAAAGGAGCGCACGGCAACCATAAGGGTAATTCCCTTTTTCAGCTGCGGCGCAAAGCTGCCCATACTCACGGCGATTGCGGGCGGCATATGCAATATGGTGGGCTTTTCGAACGTAGATTTGATAACCTACTCTATGTATCTTCTGGGCATAATCACCGCAATAGTGTCGGTTATAATTATGCGTGCCACCACGATGCGCGGCGAAGTTCCGCCCTTTATTATGGAACTGCCCGCCTACCACGTGCCCGGGTTCAAAAACCTTATGCTGCACCTGTGGGATAAGACAAAGCACTTCGTAAAGAAGGCGTTCACCATAATTTTCGCTTCAACCGTGCTCATCTGGTTCTTGCAGTCTTTCAGCTGGAACTGGACCTACCTCGGCGCCGACAATATGCAGCAATCAATCCTTGCGTCGGTGGGCCAGCTCATTCAGCCGCTGTTCACCCCGCTCGGCTTCGGCTCTCAGCTCAATGAATACGGCTGGGTATTCGCGGTTGCGGCAATCACGGGCCTCATCGCCAAGGAAAACGTAATCGCAACCTTCTCGGTACTCGCCGCCATATTCGTAAGCGGCTTCGAAGGCACCGAAGACGGCGTTCAGGAAGCCATAATTATGATAGAGAACACGGGCATAACCTGGCCCGCGCTGATAGCCTTCATAATGTTCAATATGACGACCATCCCCTGCTTCGCGGCGTGCGCCACGGCAAAGGCGGAACTGCCCAAGGGCAAGTTCGGCTGGACGATACTCTTCTGGCTGGTTACAAGTTACATTGTGGGCGCAATCTGCTACACCGTACTCTCGTGGTGGTGGACGCTGTTCATCTGGCTCGTGGTTGCGGCGGCGTTTGCTGCGGTGGTAATACTTAAAAACAAGGGCATAATAAAGCTGCCCAAACTCGGAAAAAGAAAGAGGGCTTAACACGGCATAATTTATGTGCCGCCGCAAAAAGGGCGGCACATATGCTTAAATTAACGCGCAATTTCTGTGCAAGGAGGTGCCTTTATGGGTGCTTTTGAAATCGTGACGATAGTGGTGGTGGGCGTCGCCGTAGCCGGCGTGCTTGCCTACCTCATCTACAAAAAGGTAAAGGGCGAAAGCGCCGGCTGCGACTGCGGAAGCTGCGGCGCGTGCCCTCACTGCGGGGCGTGCAAACCTGCCGCGCACAAAAAAGAGCACGGCAAAAACGGCACGGGCGCAGATAAAAAAGCGTAAGTTCTTTTTGCGCAATTCAGACTGAGATTTCTCCGTGCGGGCTGGCCCTTAGTCGAAATGACAATAACAGGAATGTGTTGAGGTCACTTAGTTTGCGGTTTCCCAAAGGGAGTCCTCCACAAAGTAGCGTCGCTATCGCGCCTTACGCCCGAAACGAACAAAGCCCCCTATGTCATTGACGCGATTGACCTGACGGTAGCAATCGCTATTCCGTCGCT
>DVIK01000034.1 GCA_018711385.1 Candidatus Coproplasma avistercoris | reverse complement strand
CTTAGGAGGGGGCTGTTATATCCATTTAACTACGGAAGCGTATCGAGTTGTAAATAGTTCTCCTGCGGGAGATATGCCGCCCCCCCCAATGGTGGTCTCCTCGGCAAAGTGTCACATGCAAAGCTTGCACGGAAGAAGCAGGCTGAAGTGCGGCGGAGATTGCTTTTGAGTTACAGCCTAAATGTGAACTGCAGCTTTGTGTGCCGCACACATGTGTGTTGCTGTCTGTGCCTGCAACGCAACTATAATACAATATATTGCAGAAAAAATCAAACGATTTGCCGTCGTTTTTGCTAAATACGGAAATCATTTTGGCGCAGATATTGCAATCGGTGCTGCTGCGTGTTATACTTAACGCGATAAAGGAGGGCTTCATGGGCGAACTTCGCAAAATTCCGAACATAGGCAAGGCCACCGAGCGCGACCTCACTGAGATGGGATATACTACGATAGAGTCGCTGAAGGGCAAGAGCGCGCAGCAGCTGTATGAAGAGGAGTGCGCGCTGCGCGGGTACGTGCTCGACAGGTGTCAGCTGTATTTGTACCGCGCTGTGGAATATTGGTTAAACACCGCGGGCGCCGATCCGCGCAGGTGCAGGTGGTGGTATTTTATGGATGAGTACATACAGCCGTCGCCGTGCGGGGCCGTCTGTGCCGCGTGTGCACGCTTTCCCGATGCCTGCGGAGGCTGCCGCAGCATCAAAGGCAAGGTATGGTGGCTTGCATATGCGGGCATGGAGCGCTGCCCCGTCTATGATTGCTGTGTAAACGGCAAGGGACAGGGAGATTGCGGCGGCTGCCCGCAGTTGCCGTGCGATAAGTTCATGTACGACCCCACGATTTCCGACGAGCAGAATGAATCCAACCTTGCCGCAATGCTTAAAAATCTCGGCAGGAAATGATTATTGTTTTGTCGGTCATCATTAAATAATATAATGTATTGCGCGCCGCGAAAAAGTTTCGCGGCGCGCCTTCTGTGGTTTAACCTGTCGCATTGTTCCTGCGGTTGTAAAAGATGGCGTATCTGAATCTGTAAAGCACTATCGCCGCGGCTATCGCAACGATTATCACGGCCACTACTATCACAGTGGTGACGTCTATATCCACGATGTCGAGGCAGCGCACGTTTATCCACATCTGGTTGATGGTGGCAAGGTCGTCTCCGAAGTCGAGCATGACCACGCTGCGCGCTATCACGTCCTCCGTGGGGTACTGCCCGAACACCTGCCTGCCGCGGCTTATCGTGCCGCCGCTGTAGACAGGGTAACCCGCCACGTAGTCGTCGTCGGCGTAATCGTCCGTCAGCCGTGCTCCCGTTACGTCCACGTTGTCCATATCTATATAGATATAGCTGTCCTCACCGAAGAAGTAGCTTACGTCGTACACATATATGTTTTCGAATTCGTAATAATCTTCGCTCTCCTCGTCGGTTACCGCGCCGTAGCACCAGTCAAAATAGTTGAATACTTCCTCTGCGGCTATCGAAGAGGCGTAGCCGATGTAGTACATGTTGCGCACCGCAATGTCCGGGCGGGAGAGGAAGTTGACGAATGCCTCCGCGGCGGTCTGCTTTCTCTCGTCGCCGGCTATGCCGTCTTTGAGCATCACCCAGCCGTCGAACCAGAGGTTGGTGCCCTCTTCGGGTACCGAATACCACAGCTCGGTGTCCTCCTCGTCGGCCTGGTCGAGGATGTACACGGCGTCGCCCGACCACTGGTAGTTGGCGATGACCTTGCCCGTCACCATGTCGGTCTTGCCGCTGTCGGTCTCGAAGGAATACACGTTTTCCTTTATATCCTTCAGAATGTCCTCCGCGCGCTCTATCGTCTCTTCGTCGGTGGAGTTGAGCAGGGCGCTGCGTGCCTCCTCTTTTTCGGCGTCGGTCATACCTTCATCGGTATTTATGGCGTTCAGTTCGTCCTCGTAGAGGATGGAGAGAGCGGCAAAGTATGCGTCGCGCACATTGTCCTTTACGGTCACGGATTTATAGTAATCGGGGTTTATGAGTATGTTGCATGCAGATACGTCTGCTGCCTCGTCGTCGACAAGCTCGGGGTTGAATACAAAACCCGTCGTGCCCCACATGTAGCATGCCGCTATCCCGTTCCAGCCGTATTGGTCGAAGATGCTGCCGTCGGCTCCGTCTATATAGTCGGATACGCCGTTTATATAGTAGTTTTCGGGATCGCTCTCGTCCATGAAGGCCGCCGAGAAGGGTTGTATCTTGTCCTGGGCGAGCAGCTTCATTATCATGTAGTCCGAGGGGCACACAAGGTCGTAGACGTCGCCGAGGTTGAGCTGGTTATACAAATCTTCATTGGTGCCGAACGTAGAGTATTCCACGCGCACGTCAAAGCCGTAGTCCTGCGAGTTGAACCATTCGGTGAAGTCGTCCACCACGCTGTTTTCGCCGAAGACCTCGGTGCCGTCGGCAAGCTCTATCAACTCATCTTCGCCCCAGTCGCCGAGGTCGATATACTCTTCCCAGTTGGAAACGCGCAGCACCACCGTCTCGTCCGCCCTGTTGCAGCCGGCGGCGGCAATTACCGGCAGGGCGCACGCGCAGGCCGCCGCTACCGCGATGATCCTTACTTTTTTCATATGCGTTCCTCCGCGGCCTTTTTCTTGCCTGAAAAGACGTTCATGAGCACGACTACCACCACGACGATGAGGAATATTATCGTTGAAAGCGCCCACAGCGCCGTCTTGATATCCGTCTGCCCGCCCTTTGTGGCGTTTACCACATATGTGCTTATGGTGTCGAAGGTGGAGGGCTTGGTGTAAGTGGTGATGAAATAATCGTCGAGCGACAGCGTCACGGCGAGCATGAAGCCCGAGAGTATGCCGGGCAGCAGCTGCGGCAGCACCACCTTGAACAGTGCCTGCGCAGGCGTTGCGCCCAGGTCGAGCGCGGCTTCGTAGAGGTTATTGTCCATCTGCCTGAGCCTGGGCAGAACCGAGAGATACACGAACGGCGAGCACAGCACCACATGTCCCGCGACGAGGGGGACAAATGTCTCCTTCTTTATGCCGAGCAGCACGATGAGCAGCACGCATATCGAAAAGCCCGTCACGACGTCGGCGTTCACCACAGGTATCTGGTTGGCGTAGCCGATCAGCCGTTTTGCCGTCCTCTTGGAGTAGAACGCGCCTATCGCGCCTACCGTGCCCAGCACTGTGGCTATCAGCGCTGAGCCCAGCGCGAGCAGCACGGTGCCTATTATCATGTCGCGCAGTTCCTCGTTTTCGAACAGCGTGACGTAGTTGTGCAGCGAGAAGCCGTCGATCGCGCCGCCCACCATGACGGCGTCGGTGAAACTGTATACGGCGAGCAGCAGGATGGGTATGTAGATGAACGCGAGCACGAGCACGAGCCATGCCGCGCCTATAACTTTCTTTGCTATTTTCACAGTATGGTCCTCCCCGAAGTCTCGTCGTCGTTGAATCTGTTGGACACAAGCGTAATTATGAATATTATTATGAGCAGTATGAGCGATATCATCGAGCCGCCGTGCCAGTCGTATGCGGCAAAGTAGCTGCCTATGAGGCTGCCCATGATGTAGGTGCTGTTATACAGCATGTCTAAAACGACGTAGTTGGTCATGGAGGGCAGCAGCACCATAGTCACGCCGGAGATTATGCCGGGCACCGAAAGGGGCAGTATGACGCGCATGAACACTGTAAAACCGTTCGCCCCGAGGTCTTCCGCCGCCTCGGTAAGGCTCTTGTCGAGCTTGGAAAGCGAGGTGTAGAGGGGGAGTATCATGAACGGCAGGAAGTCGTAGGTCATGCCTATCACGGTGTTCAGGAACGGATACAGCGAAAGGTTGGTCTCTATCGCAGACAGTATCTCCTTGAGCGCCGTTATCCTCAGCGTGAAGTTTATCCACATGGGCAGCACGAACAGCATTAAAAGCACGTACTTTCTCTTGAATTTGCTGCGCGCGAGTATGTACGCCACGGGATAGGCTATCACGAGGCATACAACGGTGGTGACCACTGCTATGGCTATGCTGTATAGCAGCGTGCCGAGGGTGTTGGTGTTCGTGAAGAAGTTTACGAGGTTGTCGAACGTAAAGCTGCCCGTGCCGTTAGTGAACGCGTAGTAGATGACAACGAGCAGGGGACATATCACGAACAGTATCAGGAAAGCGGCATACGGTATGCACAGATGTTTGCGGTTGAACCGCAGTTTAAGGGTCTTCGTCATTTCTTTTCACCTGCCGCGGGCTTCAGTGTGAGCTTTATCTTGTCTGCGGGGATGATGAGGCTTACCTTGTCGCCCGTGTTCCACAGGTCGGGGCAGGCAAGCACGTAATCTTCCTCGTTCTCTTCGGTGCGCACGATGTAGCGGTAGTGATCGCCCTTGTATATCATGGAGATTATGTTGCCCTCGGCGCCGCCGGCGTTCTTTTCGTCGCTCATCGTTATGTCGCGGAAGCCGACCTCTACGGTCACTTCCGTGCCTGTAAGGTCGAGCTTTTCGCCCGAAGCGGTTATAAGGTAACCCTCTTCGTCGAGGCGTGACCCGGGATACAGCTGGGTAACGTCGCATTCGAACTCGCCGTCGCCGAACTCCACGGTGTTGTGCTTGGTGATCACGCCGTCGTACTTGTTTTCGGTGTAGACCTTCTCCATTATGTGTATTCCGTCCGGCTCTATGCGCATGCCGATGAACGATCCGGGCTCCGCATAGGCGGTGCTCTGTATTACTATCTCGAACCTGCCCACTTCCACGGTTATTTCGTAGTGCACGCCTTTGAACACGGTGGAGAGCACCCTGCCTTTAAGCTGCCCTTCCCCGGGCTTGCAGATGATAATGTCTTCGGGGCGCACCACCACGTCCACATACTGGTGTATCTCGTAGTCGTCGAGGCAGTCGAATTCTGCTCCGCAGAACTTTACGCGCAGCTTACCCGTCATCATGCCGTTGAAGATGTTGCTTTCGCCTATGAAGTCGGCCACGAAGGTGTTCACGGGCTCGTTGTAGATGTCGGTGGGGGTGCCGACCTGCTGTATCTCGCCGTCGTTTATGACGACGATCTTGTCGCTCATGGTAAGCGCCTCCTCCTGGTCGTGGGTGACGTATATAAACGTTATGCCCAGCCTGCGGTGCATCTCTTTGAGCTCGATCTGCATCTCCTTGCGCATCTTAAGGTCGAGCGCTCCGAGCGGTTCGTCGAGCAGAAGTATTTCCGGCTCGTTGACGATGGCCCTCGCTATGGCCACCCTCTGCTGCTGTCCGCCCGAAAGGGTGGATACGGAGCGTTTTTCAAAGCCTTCGAGGTCAACTATGTCGAGCACGCGCTTTACCTTTTCGTCGATCTCGCGGCGCGAAAGGTGGACGGATTTTTTCACCTTGCGCCCCTTGCGGTCGGTGACTTCCGTCTCGATCTTTTTAAGCCTCAGCCCGAACGCAATGTTTTCATATACATTCAGATGAGGGAATAGGGCGTAGCGCTGGAACACGGTATTTACCGGGCGCTTGTTGGGCGGCAGTTTGCTTATGTCCTCTCCGTTCAGCAGTATCTGGCCCGACGTGGGGATGTCGAATCCGGCGATCATGCGCAGCGTGGTCGTCTTTCCGCAGCCCGACGGGCCGAGGAAGGTCACGAATTCGCCCTTCTGTATGGAAAGGTTGAAGTTCTCTACCGCTACGGTGTCGTCGAACGATTTGCAGACGTCTTTCAGCTCGATTATGGTGCTCGTTTGGCTCATTTTATCTCTCCTTGTTTGATATCAGAAGTTGGGGGGCGAGGATATCCAGATAAGTTTGGCTATCGTCTTGCCCGCGTTTGTAACGGTGTGTGGCACGTTGGCCTTATAATAGAACGCCTCGCCGCGCTTGCACAGGTACTGCTTTTTTCCCAGCGTTATCCTTATCCGTCCTTCCAGCACGAACCCGAATTCCTCGCCGTCGTGCGGAAAGTCCTCCGCCGACGAAGCCCCGGGCAGCAGCTCGAGTATTATCGGCTCCATCACGTTCTTCTGCGCGTTCGGGATCACCCATTTCAGCGTCATGCCGTCGTCGCGCTTTTCGATGAAGTCGTCCGCTCCGAAGACGACGCGCTCGTCGTCCTCCTTTTTGAAAAACTCCGCAAGGTCTGTGCCCAGCGCGGCGAGAATGTCGCACAGCGTGGAAATGGAGGGGGACGTTATGTCGTTTTCAAGCTGGGAGATATACCCTTTTGTAAGCTCGCACCTGTCGGCAAGCTCCGCCTGCGAAAGGTTCAGCTGCTGGCGCAACAGCTTTATTCTGCTTCCTATTTCCATAAATTAAAATCACCTTCGACTAAACTTTGCGTTCAGCGCCGCTAAACCATAAGTTAAACTGAAAGTTTATAAATGTTAAACGGTTAGCAAAATTAAACAAAAAGTTTAGTAATAAATAACCGATATGCATTGTAATGCATACCGGCGCCAAAGTCAACCGTTTGTGCATATTTTGTAAATATGTATTATTTTGACAGTTTTATGACCAAAATGTGAAAATGTGACAAAGAAGCGCCCCCGCGCTTTAAGGCGCAGGGGCGCTCCCCGTTGCACGAAAAAAAGTCGGGCGCTGTGCGTCCGACTGTAAATTGCCGAGTTATAAAATTATAATGTTAAGCCATTTCGTTGAGCTTTTTGGCGAGCCCGCTCTTCTTGTTTGCCGCGGTGTTCTTTTTAAGCACGCCCTTGGCAACCGCGCCGTCGATAACCGAGCAGGTGGAGGGGAACATCTTGGCAGCGGCCTCCTTGTCGCCTTCTGCAACTGCTGCAAGGAATTTCTTTACTGCATTTTTTACCTGGGTCTTGATCACCCTGTTCCTTATCGTCTTCTTTTCGGTTACGAGCACGCGCTTCTTTGCTGACTTTATGTTAGGCACTTCAAAATCTCCTTTAAGCGTATATCATTAAAATTCGTGAGTAATTTTATCATAAAAAAATTACGTTGTAAACTAATTTTCAACGGCTTTCGTAATTTTTTCATATATTTTTTGGGCGTCAATATAAATATAGCATGAGCAACTGTACTGCCGCGCGGCCGCTCGTCTGCCTGTTCGACAGCGGCATAGGCGGATTAAACCTGCTTGCGGAGTGTGTGCGGCGCATCCCTTCCGCAGACTATGCATATTTCGCCGATAACGGCAACGTGCCTTACGGCAATCTGCCGCCGGAAAAAATAAGCGCTTTGGTTTCTGCCGCCTTCGAGGGGATTGCCGCCATGAATCCGGATGCCGCGGTCGTGGCGTGCAACACCGTGACCGCCGGTTGTATAGCCGCGCTCAGGGCAAAATACTCATTTCCCGTGCTCGGAGTGCAGCCGGCGCTCAGGCAGGCCTTCGCGCTGGGCGGCAGCTACCTCGTGCTGGCCACCGACGCCACCCGTCGCAGTCCGTCATTTTCGCGGCTGGTAAAGCTGTACGGCGGCCGTGCGGTGATAGCGCCCTGTGCCGGCCTTGCCGGCGACATAGAAAAATTTATATTTTCCGAACGGCTGCCGATGCTTGCCGACGGTTTGCCGCGCGGCAGATTCAGTTCGGTCGTGCTCGGCTGCACGCACTATGTCTTTATAGAAAAATGGGTGGCGTCGAGGTACGGCTGCCCTGTTTTTGATGGAATGGCAGGGACAGCTGACCACCTTGCAAAAATCTTAGGGATTTCCGACCACTTTTCGGGTAAAGGCGGTAATATTTCGTTTTTTGGCGGCGATATAACAAAAAATAGAACAATTTTTGAATATTTGAAACAAAAATAATTGTGAATTTGCAAAAATCCACTCACGGTAAAACAAGTCATATTGCAAAAAAAATTTGAAATATTAAAATATTTTGTGTAATGTGGTTGACAGTGGTCAATTTTAATGCTATGATAGAGATACAGTTGTATCGAAAGGTAAAGAAGGATGGTTTTTCTCACGGGCGAATACAGCCACCAGCTGGACGCAAAAAACCGAATAAGGGTGCCTTCAAAATTAAAGAAGGAGCTTGGCGACAACTACTATTTCGCCAAGGGTACCGATGGCTGCCTGTTTATTTTCCCCGAGGAAGTGGCAAAGGAATATTTCGCCAGACTTGAAGAGATCAAAATTTCCGACGCGGAAAAGCGTCGCGGAATGAGGTCGTTCATCAAATCGTTCGTGTCCGCCGAAGAGGACAATCAGGGCAGGGTGGTGCTCCCCGCAAATTTAAGGGAGTTCGCCCGCATCAAAAAGGATGTCGTATTCTGCGGGGCCGGCAACAGGGCCGAGCTTTGGGCAAAGGAAGTTTACGACGAATACTTCGGCGAGGACAGCATGAGTTTCGACCAGTCCTTCAACGCGCTCGGTATTTAAGATGAGCGGCTTTTCACACTTTCCCGTCATGCTCGAAGAGTGCATGGAGGGGCTTAAGCCCGAAAGGGGCGGGGTGTTCTTCGACGGCACCCTCGGCGGGGGCGGACATTCATTCGAGATACTCCGCCGTTCCTCCCCCGACGGCAGGCTGATAGCGACCGATCTCGACGACGAGGCGATAGCTGCCGCAAGGGAGAGGCTGAAGCAGTTCGAAGGCAGGTTTTCGATACACAAATCCAACTTCAAGGCGTACGAAAAGGTGCTTGAAGAGGAAGGGACTGCCGGTCTCGACGGAGTAATGCTCGACTTCGGCATCTCCAGTCATCAGATAGACGTCCCCGAACGCGGGTTTTCCTACATGTGCGCGGATGCACCGCTCGACATGAGAATGGACACGGCAGCGCCTCTCACAGCTGAAGACGTGATAAACGAATATCCGCAGCGGGAGCTTGCCCGGATACTCAAAGAATACGGAGAGGAGAAATTTGCGGCGCAGATAGCCGCCAACATAGTAAAGGAGAGGGAACGGAAGCGCATAAAGACGTGCGGAGAGTTCTCGCAGATAATCGAAGACAGTATACCGGCGAAATTCCGACAGAACGGACCCGCCGCCCGTAAAAGTTTTCAGGCGGTCCGCATAGAGGTGAACGGGGAGTTAGACGGGCTTTACGAAGCCGTGCTGGGCCTTACCCGAAGGCTCAACAAGGGTGGAAGGATAGCCGTTCTCACCTTTCATTCGCTGGAGGACAGAATAGTAAAGAATGCATTCAGATATCTCGAAACGGACTGTATCTGCCCGAAGGAACTGCCCGTCTGCGTATGCGGAAAGAAGAAAGAGATAGAGGTGCTCACAAAAAAACCTGTGGTTGCAGGGGCGAAGGAAATGCTTGTAAATTCCCGTTCGCGTTCGGCAAAGCTCAGGGTAGCCCGTAAAATTATTTGAGCCGCGGGAGGCGCCCGCGCAAGGAGTGGAAAATGGCTGTCGCAACGCCTATAATCGAAAGAAAAATATCCCGTCAGGTTTCCGAAAACGCCGGCATGACCGCCGACGAGCTTCACAATGCGCGCATGGGCAACAACCTTGCCCGTCTGCTCAACCCCGAGTATAAGATAAAGGATATAGTCGCCAGCATAGATGCCGAAGGTTCGGATGTCGTCGCAGCGGCACCCGCGGCAGAGCAGCAGGTTCAGTCGCCCGCACCCGCTCGTCAGTACGATAAGGGCATAATCGCGCGCCGCGCACCCGCTCAGGAGGTGTATACCGTAAAGAATGCGCGCGCCGATGCCGACATATTCAGGGCGGACAGCGCCGTAAACCGCATTTCCGCCCAGGCTCCCGCTCCCGCCGAAGAGGAGAACGAAGACCTTCGTCCAACGCCCACGACGATACAGTATCAGACGATAAGCGCGGACGGTACGGCGATAGCGGGCAGGTCCCGCGCAATGCATGAGGGCGAGATAAGCCGCCCCGCGGACGAGGGTAAGAGCATACGCCTTACCAAGCGCGACAAAACAGTTCTGGGCGTGATAGTCGGGCTTATCCTTGCCGTGTTCGTGCTCATCATCGTAAATTCGGCAGTTATCTCCAACCTCAATTCCGATATAGAATATTTCGAAGGCAGGGTAGAGGGTGCGCGCGCCGCTCAGTCGCAGGTCGCCGCCGAGCTGGAGGAACTCACTTCCGACGATCACATCCTTGAAGTTGCCGAAGACATGGGCTGGATCTGATGCGAGGTCGAACTATCAAAAATTCAATAAAAAAAAGCGAGGGATTTTCCCTTACGGTTTTACAAAAGAGGTTATTGTCGGTAAGTCTGGCAATAGCCTTTATTTTTTGCGCGGTTATGTGCCGCTTTTTCTGGGTGCAGGCGATAGACGGCAGCAGGCTTGTGATAAGGGCTGCCGACCAGTGGAACAGGGAGGTGCCCGTGATCGCCGCACGCGGTAAAATTTACGACAGGGACGGCACTGTGCTCGCCGGCAACCTGAACACTTACAGCGTATTCGCGCGCCCCGCAGCGGTTGAGGATAAACCGTACTGCGCCAAGGCGCTTGCGGCAGTGCTGGACGCGGATGCCGATGCTTTGCTTGCAAAGATCTCGCGCAGCGGGGTCTCCGAAGTCACTGTTGCGACGCATGTCAACAAGGAATGCATAGACCGGCTTGTTTCGCTCGGTCTGCCGGGCGTCTATTATGCTCGCGACAATACGCGTACCTATTCATACGGCGAACTGCTGTGCCAGGTGCTCGGCTTTACCTCCACGGACGGCACAGGCATATCCGGGCTGGAGAAGTATTACGACGGGCTGCTTTCGGGAAAGGACGGCGAGATTCTCTATGCGACGGACATAGTGGGTATCGAGCGCGGCGGCGCGATAGTCTATACGCCGGCCGAGCCCGGCAGCGGCATAAAGCTGACGATAGACGCATCCATACAGATCGCCGCTGAGGATGCTGTGCGCTCCGCATACCGTTCGAGCGGCGCAAGATCAGTTTCCTGCATAGTGCTCGACCCGCGCAATTTTGAAGTGCTTGCGCTCGCCAATTATCCGTCCTATGACCTCAACGACGTTCCGCGCGACGACGCCGAGGCCCTGAACGCGCTCTCCCGCAATACGGTGGTGGCGGATATATACGAGCCAGGGTCCACGTTCAAGGTGATAACCGCCGCGGCGAACTTGGAGGAATATCTGCGCGGCAACTCTTCGGCGTTTTCCCCGCAGTATATTTTCAATTCTTCGCGCACCCGCTCGGTAGACGGCACGCGCATAAAGTGCTGGTCCGACCACAAAAACGGCAAGCACTCCAATCAGACGCTCGCGCTTGCGCTCAATAACAGCTGCAACCCGTGTTTTACCGACATCGCTCTTTCGCTCGGCAAACAGAAGTTCTATGAATATCTCACCGCGTTCGGGCTGGGCGCCGTTACCGGCATAGACTTTTCGGGCGAGGCGGCGGGCATGCTGCTTCCGCAGTCGCTTGTAAGGGACTGCGATCTGGCGCGCATAGGTTTCGGGCAGACAGTGGCGCTGACCCGCCTGCAGCTTGCGTGCGCCGTAGCCGCGGCCGTCAACGGCGGCAACTACTATCAGCCCCGCCTTGTAAGCGGCATTGTTTCTCCGGACGGCAGCGCGGAGGAGTTCAGCCCCGTGCTTAAACAGCGGGTGATAAGCGCCGAGGCCTCCGCAATGCTTGCGGAGATGCTCGAAGGAGTGGTGAGGGACGGCAGCGGCAAGAACGCATACATAGCGGGCTACAAGGTGGGCGGCAAGACGGGCACTGCGCAGAAATACGAGGACGGCAAGATAGCCGTCGGTAAGTATGTGTCGTCGTTCGTTGGCTTTTTTCCCGCAGACGACCCGCAGTATCTCGCGCTCGTCACGGTGGATGAACCGCAGGGCGCATATTACGGCAGCGTGGTGGCGGCGCCCGTCGCGAAGGAACTTTTTTCCGACATAATAGCCATAAAAAATATAGCGCCGTACGAGGCGGTGAGGTGACAATGAATATCTGCGAACTGGCAAAAGCGCTCGGCGCGTCCGCCGAGGGCGGTGAAAATATCGAAATAACGGGGCTGTGCGCCTCGGCGGCAAAGGTGCAGTGCGGCGATCTGTTTTTCTGCTATAAGGGGCGCAGCTTCGACTCGCATGAAGTTGCCGCCCGTGCGGTTAGAGGCGGTGCGGCCGCGCTTGTGTGCGAACGCAAACTCGATCTGCCCGTGCCGCAGTTGATAGTCGGGGACGGCAGGGCGGCCATGACTGCGGCGGCGCGGGAATTTTACGGCCGCCCCGACAGACGGCTGAAAATGGTCGGCGTCACCGGCACCAACGGCAAGACCACCGTCACTTACATGCTCGACAGCATCTTCCGCGCCGCGGGCAGGAGCACGGGTGTCATAGGCACGCTCGGCATTGCCTTTGCGGGCAGGGCGATAGCTCCCGAACTCACCACTCCCGATCCGATCTGCCTGTTCTCCGTTCTGCGTGAGATGGCGGACTGCGGGGTGGAATACGTGTTCATGGAGGTCTCTGCCCATGCGTTGGCATTCGGAAAGACGGAGGGTATAACCTTCGAAGCGGGCATATTCACCAACTGCACGCAGGATCACCTAGACTTCTTTGCAGACATGAACGAGTATTCCGGGTGCAAGAAAAAGCTGTTCAGGGGCGGCAGGTGCCTTCGCTCGGTCATAAATTCCGACGACGCGACAGGCCGCGAGATAGCCCGCTTTGCGCCCGCCCCCGTGACCTACGGGCTGAAAAATCCCGCGGATGTGTTCGCCGTGGATATTGCGGAACGGCTGGACGGCAGCACCTTTGTCATAAATCTTTTCGATGAACTGTACGAGATAGGGCTGCACATGCCGGGCGAATACAACGTCAGCAACGCGCTCGCCGCCGCTGCCTGCGCGCGGGTGCTCGGCGTAAAGACGGAGGTGATAGCAAATGGACTGGCGGCGCTTGAACGGGTGCCCGGAAGGCTGGAGTGTGCCGGCAAATACAACGGCGCAAGCATATTCGTGGACTTTGCGCACACTCCCGACGGGCTGGGCAAATCGCTCGGCACGCTTAAAAGATTGTGCAGCGGCAAGCTGTACTGCCTGTTCGGTTGCGGCGGGAACAGGGACAGTTCCAAGCGTCCGCTGATGGGTGCGGTCGCGGCTAAGTACGCCGATTTTCTGATAATCACCTCCGATAATCCGCGGTATGAGGACCCGTACGACATCATATTGCAGATAGAGGAGGGCGTGCGCCCTTCCGGAAAGTCGTATGTCACGGTGACCGACAGACGGACGGCCACGGAGTACGCCATAGGCCTGCTGCGCGAGGGGGATATACTGCTCGTCGCAGGCAAGGGCGGGGAAAGTTATCAGGAGATCATGGGTATAAAACACGACTATGATGACAATACGGTTATCAGGGAAATAATAACCTGACAACATGAACAGGATCTGCACCGCCGCGCTTGCGGCATTCGCCCTGTCGTTGGTACTGTGCGCGCTGCTGCGCCCGCTGCTCAGGCGGCTGAAAGCCGGACAGTATATCCTGGGGTATGTAAAAGAGCATAAAGATAAGGTCGGCACTCCCACAATGGGAGGGCTGGCCTTTGTGTGCTCGGCGGTGATCGTCGGGCTGTGTTTCTGCGGGACGTCCTCGTCGGAAGTCAACCTCACCCTCGTTATAACCGCCGGATATTGCCTCGTGGGTTTCTGCGACGACCTTCTCAAGATCTGCCGCAAAGATAATCTCGGCCTCAAGCCCTATCAGAAGATAATCTTCCAGGTGGCGATCGCCGCCATAGCTGCGGTGTACTGCTATGTAAACGGCATCACTTCCGTAAATATTCCTTTTTTCGATATAAGCGTCGATATTTTCTGGGGTATAATACCCGCCGTGCTGTTCGTATTTCTTGCCACGGTCAACTGCGTCAACCTCACCGACGGACTGGACGGGCTGGCGGGAGGCACGTCGTTTGCCTATCTTGCCGCAATGGGCGCGCTCACGGTCATCTCGTCGGGCAGGCTGTCGCTGCTGTGCTTTTCGATGTGCGGCGCGCTTGCGGCGTTCCTTGTGTTCAACGTTAACAGGGCGTCGGTGTTCATGGGCGATACGGGTTCGCTGGCGCTCGGCGCGTTCATAGGCTGCGTATCCGTGTTTTCCGGCAATATGCTCTATATCCCCGTAGTGGGCATAATGTTCGTCGTTTCGGGAATATCGGTGATAGTGCAGGTAATATACTATAAGCGGACAAAGCGGCGGGTGTTTTTGATGGCGCCCGTCCATCATCATTTCCAGATGAAAGGTTTGTCGGAAGGCAAGATAACCTATGTTTACGCCGTTATCACGGCGGTCATGGGGCTTGCCTGCCTTTCATTAGCGTGAGGTAAGTTTTGTATTTCAGAAATCAGAAGTTTCTCGTGGCAGGCATGTCGCGCTCGGGCGAGAGCGCGGCGAAATTTCTTCTCCGCAGGGGTGCGGAGGTGTATCTGTACGACGACGTGGAGAGCGACAGGATAACCGAGGTGATGAACTCGCTCGAAGAGGCCGGCGCGCACCGTGTGCGGCAGGACGGGCTGGACGGCATCGCCGACGGCTGCGACATACTCGTGCTCAGCCCCGGGATTCCCATAGACAACCCGTTGCCGCTTGCGTTCGGAAGGCGCGGCAAGGCGGTGATAGGGGAAGAGGAGCTGGGCGCGCTTTTCCTTCGCGCTACCTCTGTCGCCGTCACGGGGACAAACGGCAAGACGACTACGGTCACCATGATAGACGATATCCTCCGCGCGCAGGGGAAGAATTCCGTGCTGTGCGGCAATGTGGGCAATCCCCTTGTCAACGAGGCGGAAAATCTGGGTTTTGATGATTTTGCCGTCATCGAAGTTTCCTCCTTCCAGCTTGAAACGCTCTCTTCGCTGCGGCCGCATGTGGCGGTGATAACCAACATCACCGAAGACCACCTCAACCGTCACTATAACATGGAAAATTACATATTCTTAAAGGGCAAACTGCTGCGCAACCTCCGCGGTAGCGAGTACGCAGTCCTCAATTACGACGACCCCATCGTGCGTTCGTTCGCCGAAAAGATCAGGTGCCGCGTGATATGGTTTTCCATGCAGCCGCGTACCGACGGGGTGTGGTGCGAAAACGGCGCCGTCTACTGCGACGGGGCAAGGCTGTTTTCCGTTTCCGACATGAAGACGGAGGGCGCGCACAACGTCAGCGACGCGCTCGCCGCAATGGGCGCCGCAAGCGCGCTCGGACTGGACATGGAACGGGCGGCAGCCTCGGTGTGTGCGTTCAGAGGGGTGCGCCACAGAATAGAGACCGTCTGCGAGCGCGGCGGGAAGACCTACATAGACGACAGCAAGGGCACCAACGTGGACGCGGCCGTCAAGGCGGTGGAGAGCATGCATCGCGACACCGTGATCCTGCTCGGCGGAAGGGATAAGGGCTATGAATATTATCCGCTGTTCAGAAAGCTGAAGGACAGCCGCGTGGTGCATGCCGTGCTCTACGGGGAAAACAGATACAGGCTGCTTGCCGCCGCCCAGGAGGCGGGGTTTGAAAATTTTTCGCTCTGTTCGGACTTCGAAACGGCGGTGCGCGTCGCCGACCGCGAGGCGAAGCCCGGTCAGAATGTACTCCTGAGCCCGGCAAGTTCGAGCTTTGATGAATTTTCGGGCTATGAAGAGCGCGGCGACGCTTTTGCCCGCATAGTGAGCGGCAGTTGAAGGCGCTTCTGATACGTAGTCGGCGCCGTCCGCGCGGCGATATCGCCCTGCTTGTCTGCGTTGTGCTGATGGCATGCTTCGGCTGCGTGATGATATATTCGGCAAGCAGTTACGTTGGCGAGGTCAGGTACGGCGACAGTTTCTACTTCGTAAAAAAGCAGGTCGTAGGCCTTGTCGCCGGCGGAGCTGCAATGGCGTTTTTCTGTTTTTTTCCGTACCGTAAGCTGGAAAAGTTCAGGTACATAGCCGTAGCAGTCTCCGCCGTGCTGCTTGCGCTGGTCTTCGTGCCGGGCATAGGCGTGACCAATTACGGGGCTACCCGCTGGATAGGGCTGGGGCCGCTCACGCTGCAGCCGTCGGAAATAGCCAAGTACTCGTTTGTGCTGTTTGCCGCGGCGTATTTTTCTGCCAATGCCGGCAGGATAAGGCGCATAACCGGAGTGCTGCCCGTGCTCGGCGTGGGCGGGTTATTCTGCGTGCTGATAATCCTCGAACCCAACATGAGCATTACCATGTGCCTGGGCATGCTCATGCTCGCGGTGGTGTTTCTGAGCGGCGCAAGCCTTAAAACGTTTGCAGCGATACTCGTTCCGTGCGTGCTCGCGGTGCCGGTGCTCATCATCACCGAACCTTACAGGTTGCAGCGACTTTCGGCATTTCTCGATCCCTGGTCGTCGCCGCAGGGTGAAGGGTATCAGCTCATCCAATCGCTCTACGCCCTCGGCAACGGCGGGCTGTTCGGGGTCGGTCTGTTCAACTCCACACAGAAATACCGCTTTCTGCCGTTTGCCGAAAGCGATTTTATTCTCTCCGTGATGGGCGAAGAGCTCGGCTTTATCGGGCTGGCGGTATTTTTTTGCGCCTGCGGGTTCATAGTCTGGCGCGGCTTTAAGATAGCGCGCGGCTGCAATAACAGGTTCGGATATCTGCTTGCGGCGGGGTTTACTCTCGTCTACGGCATACAGGTAGCAGTCAATGCGCTGGTCGTCAGCGGGTCTATACCTCCCACCGGGCTGCCGTTGCCGCTCATCTCCAGCGGAAACACGTCGCTGATAATCACCATGGCCTCTATGGGCGTTCTCTATAATATCTCCCGCGGCGATGCTGCGGCGTTTAACAATAAAATGCCCGTCGCCGTATAATGGATTATCAACATGATGCCCTTCAACGGGGTAGGGGCGCGCTCTGCGCGCTCTGTTTACGTACTCGGAGAGAATATGGATAAATATATAATCAACGGGGGAAACAAGCTCTATGGAAGCGTGAAGATTCAGACGGCAAAGAATTCCGTTCTGCCCATACTTGCCGCCGCGGTGCTTACCGACGAAGAGGTGCGCATACTCGGCGCACCGCACATATCCGACGTAAAGAGCATGGTCAACATACTTGCCAGTCTGGGCTGCGCCACGGAGTATGACGGCGAGGATATAGTTGTGGATGCTTCGGGGGCAGACAGCTGCGAGATCCCGCGGGCACTCGCGCACGAACTGCGCTCCTCCGTATTTCTGCTCGGCCCGCTCATAGCGCGGTTCGGCAGGGCAAAGATCGCCTATCCCGGCGGGTGCGACATAGGCCTGCGCCCGGTGGATCTGCATCTGAGCGGCCTCAAGCGGCTGGGCGTGCGCATACGCGAAAAGAACGGGTACATACTGTGCGACTGCAAGGGTCTGAAAGGCAACGAGATAATGCTCGACTGCCCCAGCGTCGGCGCGACGGAAAACATCATGCTCGCTGCCGTCGGCGCCGAGGGTGAGACGGTAATAAAGAACGCCGCGCGCGAGCCGGAGATAGAGGATCTGCAGAAATTCCTCAACGGGATAGGCGCAAAGGTGCGCGGCGCGGGCAGCGGAACGGTACATATCGAGGGTGTCGCCTCACTCGGCGGCGGGGCGTTCCGCCCCATGGCAGACAGGATTGAGGCGGGCACATTTCTTATCGCCGCGGCGATGTGCGGCGGAGAAATAGTCGCCGATGGCATAAGCGGCGAAAACATAAGCTCGCTTTTACATAAACTTAGGGAAAACGGTTGCAAAATATATGCGGAAAATGATAAAATATTTTTAAGCAGAAACGATGCGCTCGTCTCGGTGAAGTCCATCGAGACTCAGCCGTATCCCGGCTTTCCCACCGACCTTCAGGCGCAGATGACTGCGCTGTGCTGCATCTGCCGCGGCCAGTCCGTAGTTACGGAAAACCTGTTCGAAACGCGCTTCAAATATGTGCCCGAACTGTGCAAGATGGGAGCCGACGTTACGGTGGCCGGCAGGACTGCGTTCGTCCGCGGCAGGGAGAGTTTCAACGGCGCAACGGTAGTGGCGTGCGACCTGCGCGGCGGAGCCGCGCTGGTGCTTGCGGCGCTTGCCGCAAACGGCAGGAGCGAGGTGCTCGACGTGTCGCACATCGACAGAGGCTACGGCTTGTTCGAATACAAGCTGCGCTCGCTTGGCGCCGATATAGTTCGTGCCGCCGTCTGATCTGCTTTACGGGGTAGTCTATGAAGTACATAAGAAAAGCGATAATAATAGTGCTCGTTGCGGTATTTGTGGCAGCGGCGGCGATAGGGCTGAGCGTCATTTTCGCCGTGCGCAACGTCAACGTGTTCGCCGTGGCTTACGACCGCGGCGGCAGCGTATCGGCTGAGTTTGCAAGCGCCGTCGAGAAGATAGAGGCCGATCTGTCATCTCTGCGCGGGAGGATAATGTCCGGCATAAACGAAGATACCGTCGCCGGGCTGATAGACGAGGGATATGCCGAATTTGTTTCGTACGAGGAGGTGCTGCCCTGCACCGTCAACGTCACCGTCCGCGAGCGGGTGGAGGTGTTCGCCGTCTCCTCCGAAGAGGGCGGATACGAGATCCTGGACGGCGGGCTTAAGCGCATGGCGGTAAAACCGTTCAACGTGAACAACCTCGATGGTTCGCCGAACGTGCTGCTTGAAAACGTCCCAGAAGACAGTTATCCGCTTGTAGCGCAGATAGCTGAACTTATGAACGAAAAGTTTTCGTCCGTGCGCGCATTTGCGGAGAGTATCTCCGTCGTTCCTTCCGAACTTTCGGGCAGGGGCGATTCGCTGAACATAAAACTTCGCTGCGGACTTACCATGGAGATAAGGGAATATGCCTCGTCTGCCGCGGAAAAGGCCGAAGCTCTCTTCGAAGCGTTCGGCGGGATGTCCGACACGCTTAAGCTGGGCGGCACGATGTATTGCCTCGCCTCGGAGGACGGGGCGATGCGCGTAGTTCTGCCGGATGGCACATATCAGTAATATCCGCATTGTCTTTTCAGGCGGCGCGCTTTTGGCGCGCCGCCTTTTCATAAATTTCGGTTTTTACTTTTTTTGCTGCAAGTTCTTGACTTTTGCGCGACACTATTATATAATCAATACATAGTGGTATATGTGCGGGTCAATTTGCTATCCCGCATATTCGGAGATGATATGCTCAATAAAAGCGTGACGGTAATAGATGTCCGTTCCTCGCAGCTTACCGCGGTGGTCGCGGAACGTGGAGTAAACGGTACATTCATAATCAAGAGCAGTTTTACGTCGGATTACGACGGCTATGCAGAGGGGCAGATGATAGACGAAAACAGTTTTTCGGCTGCGCTCGCCTCTGTTATAAAACGCACGCTCTCCGCCTGCGGCGACAAGGTGCGTTCCGTGTATGTGGGTGTTCCCGGCGAGTTTACTCGCGTTGTAACTACCGATAACGTGATAAGTTTCCCGTCGCGCAGGAAAGTGAGCAGGGCAGACGTCAGGTCGCTCGAAAATGCGTCTGTTCCGTCGGATATAAAAGGCGGCAGACTGGTGCGTTCGGCGTGCCTTTACTATGTGCTGTCCGACATGCGCAGAGTGGTGGAACCCGCAGGGATGCTCACCGACAGCCTCCGCGGCAGAATGTGCCATTACGTATGCGACGGCCGCTACTGCGACCTCGCAGAGGCCGCGCTTGCGGGATGCGGAATGGAGAAAGTAACGTTTATACCCGCGATACATGCCGAGGCGATGTATCTCCTTCCCCCGGAAAAGAGAGACGAGTACGCAGTCCTGTTCGACTTCGGGTTTATTTCGTCTTCATACATAGTTGCCTGCGGCAACGGAATCGCTTACAGCCAGAGCTTTTCGCTCGGCGCAGGGCATCTGGCACTGTATCTCAGCGAATCGCTCGGAATGCCGTTCGATGTCGCGCTTGCCGTTCTGGGCAAGGTAAATCTCAATTCAAAGGACGCTGCGGCCTCTTATATAGAGCATATGTCCGACGGCAAACTGTATAAGTTCGCCGTATCCGAGGTAAAGGAAAAACTGCGCGAGGCGCTCGACGGCATCTGCGAAACGCTTGAAGAGTGCACCCGCAGCTTTACCGAAAAGCCTACCGACGGAAAGACGCTCTACATGACGGGCGAAAGCGCGCTTGCGGTGCGCGGCGCTGCCGATCACATAAGCGGCAGAATGGTGCGCGTAGTTGCAATGGCTTCGCCGCAGATACCTTATTACGACAAACCGTCGTTCGGGCCGCTGTTCAGCCTCATCGATATGGCGCTCAGCGACAGAGAAAATACATCCATTTTCAGATTTTTGGGGATATTCGGATAAATTCCGCGGACCATAGAGTCTGTAGCCAAACGCATTACGGAGGTTAAAAATGTTCAACGATAATTTCAGCTTTCCCGATCCCGCCAAAATTGCCAAGATCAAGGTGATAGGCGTAGGCGGCGCGGGCAACAATGCCGTAAACAGGATGCTTGAGGCGGGTATAAACTGTGCGGAGTATTACGTCGTAAACACCGACAGCCAGATACTTGCGCTCTCTCCCTGTGAAAATAAGATACAGATAGGCAGCGCCCTCACAAAGGGCCTCGGCGCAGGCGCGGAACCTGAGATAGGAAGGCAGGCTGCGGAGGAGAGCAAGGATTTGCTTACCGAAGCTATAAAGGATACCGACCTTCTGTTCATAACCGCCGGCATGGGCGGCGGCACCGGTACCGGCGCGGCACCCGTTATTGCAAAGATCGCCCGCGACATGAAGATCCTCACCGTGGCGGTGGTAACCGAGCCCTTTGCCTTCGAAGGCAGGAAGCGCATGGAAAACACCGTCAAGGGACTTGAGAACCTCAAAAAGCAGGTTGACACGCTCGTCGTTATCCCCAACGACAAGATCAGGACGGTAGTTGCCAAGAACACCCCGATGAAGGAGGCGCTCCGCGTTGCCGACGAAATACTCAAGCAGGGCATCAAGGGTATCGCCGAACTCATAGTCAACCCGGCGCTCATCAATCTCGACTTTGCCGACGTAAAGACGATACTCAAAGACAGGGGCGTGGCGCATCTCGGCGTAGGCGTTGCCAAGGGTGAAAACAGGATAATAGAGGCGGTAAGGGTGGCGGTAAACTGTCCCCTGCTTGAAACGACGATCGAGGGCGCGCGCGGCGTTATACTCAACGTCGTCGGCGGCGAAGACCTTACGTTCGACGAAGTGAATGATGCGGCGGAGCTCGTCAGGAGCGTTGTCGACGCGTCCGCAAACATAATTTTCGGCGCCAGGATCGACCCCAACGTGCAGGACGAGGTGGAGATCACCGTCATCGCCACGGGTTTCCCCGGCTTCGACGGCACCAAGCGCGACGAGGATCCTCAGCGCTCATCCTACCGTTCCAACTACACCCAGCCCGCATACGGCGGTTCCAGGCTCTCCGTAAGCGAACCTTACGGCCGCCAGCAGGCCGAGCGGCCCGTTCAGCAGCAGCCCCAGGCGCCTTCGAGGCAGCAGTACGTTCAACCGCAGTACCCTCAGCCCCAGTATCAGCAACAGCAGTATCAGCAGCAACAGTATGTTCAGCCGCAGTACTCTCAGCAGCCTGCACAGGATGAAATGTATACCGGTCAACAGTTTCAGCAGCCGACCGGACAGGGTATGAACGGTCAGCCCGCCATAGAGCGCCCTGCCGAAAAAAATGTTCCCAAGTTTGCGCAGATGCTCAAAAATCTCGGCAAGCGCGGGGAATAAAGTCTGAGATCAAAAAAAGCAGCGCCTGCAGCGCTGCTTTTTTCAAAAGAAAACGCGGCCGCACCAAGCGACCGCGTTTTCTTCCTACAAATCAAGTATTCGTCTGTTAAACCAAAGAAAGCTTATTTGTTGAGCGCGTCGTAGTAAGCCGTAAGGACTGCATCTTTGATCTTGTCTCTGGTCTCGGTGTTAAGGGGATGTGCAATATCCTTATATTCGCCATCATTAGTTTTTCTGCTCGGCATGGCAATAAATACTCCGTCGTTGCCTTCGATAACTTTGATATCGTGGACCGCAAAGCAGTCTTCGATGGTTATCGAGGCCACAGCCTTTAATTTATTGTCCTCCTTGCTGACTAATCTGATTCGTATGTCTGAGATTTTCATGGCACTACCTCCAGACTATACTTTTGTGGTTTTCATTTTACAATAAAATTTCTGAAATTTCAATAGCTTTTTTAGTGATTTTTAAGATTTTTTTGGTAAATTTGATAACAATCGTGCTATTTAGCCGATTTTACTAATAAAATCTTATCATGAAGAGCAAATTTTTCGCGGAATTCGACAGTTTTTACTTCGTAGGCATTTGCGGCGTAAGCATGAGCGCGCTTGCGCAATTTGCCGTCGCCGCGAGGAAAAAAGTCGGCGGAAGCGACAGGGATCTTTCGTCGGCGGGCAGGCTGAGGGCTCTCGGCATAAAGGTGAACGGAGGGGGCACTCGCGCGCTCGCGGATTACGATGCGGTCGTGTGCACCGATGCCGTAGGGCGGTGCGACCCGGAACTTAAACTTGCCCGCGCCCTCGGCAAGCCGGTGATAAGCCGCGGGAAGCTGCTCGCCGACGTGTGCGGCAACTTTTCGCGCACCGTTGCGGTGAGCGGTTGCCACGGAAAGACTACCTGCACGGCGATGCTCGCCTCGGCATTTTTTGCCGCCGGCGCAAGGTTCGGTGCGCACATCGGCGGGATGGCGGCGGGCTTCGGGAATTTTTATCTGAGCGGGAACGATCTGTTTATAACCGAGGCGTGCGAATATAAAAAAAATTTCATGTTGCTTTCGCCCGATACGGCCGTTGTTCTCAACACCGACCCCGATCATCTCGAGTGTTATTCGGACGAGGAGGAGTTGCGCGCCTGCTACGCAAAATTCGCAATGCGTGCGGGCACCGCCGTTGTGCCTTCCGGCAGCGGGCTTGTCTCTCTCGGCAATGCCGTCACATTCGGCGGCGGAGGAGATTTCCGCGCCGAGGAAGTCGTGCAGGAGCGCGGGAATTATTCCTTTACTTTGGTCGCATACGGAAAGAGGGAGTGTACCGTAAAGCTTGCCGTTCCGGGCGAGCACAACGTGAACAACGCGCTTGCCGCGGCGGCCGCCGCCCGCGCGGAGGGGTTGGGGTTCGGCGATATCTGCCGCGGACTGTGTTCCTTCCGCGGGGTAGAGCGCAGGATGCAGCTGATAGGAAGGCTGCACGGCGCGAGGTGTGTGGCGGACTATGCCCATCACCCCGCCGAGATAGCCTCCGCCATCAAGACGGCGTCGTCGTTTACCGAAGGCAGACTGTTTGTCATCTTTCAGCCTCACACGTATTCGCGCACAAAAAATCTCTTTCCTCAGTTCGTCGGCGTGCTGTCAGGAGTGCAGAAGCTGCTGATATACCGTACTTTTGCTGCCAGGGAATATTTCGACTGCGAAGGCAGCGCGCTCACGTTATCCCGGGCGGTAAGGTCGTCCCGTTACGGCGACAGCCCCGAAGACATACTGAAATTTGTGTTTGGTGCAAAACCCGGCGACACGATTCTGTTTCTCGGCGCGGGGGATATATATTTTATCGCCCGCAGCCTGCTCGAGGCATGCGCTTGATGTGTTCTTTTATCCGGTTAAAAAATGACGGCCGCTCCGCAACTGCGGAGCGGCCGGAATCTTCTCAGAACTGCGGCTCGGTGCCGAGCATTTTACATGAAAGCATCAGATCGGTGAACTGTTTTGCCCTTCGCGGCGAGCGGCCGCCTTTTACGAGCGCCCATCTTTCGGCCAGCGCGAGCAGCTTTTCATCCGCTTTAAGTCCGCAGTCGCGTGCAAGCTGTGAAACTATATCCAGATATGTCCGCTTATCGGTGGACGAGAACAGCACGGTAATGCCGAATCTGTCCGAAAGGGAGAGCTGCTCCTGCATAGAGTCGTTCACGTGCACGGAATTTTCTCTGTCGGAGAAATTTTCTTTTACTATATGGCGCCGGTTAGATGTGGCGACTATCATGGTATTGTCCGTCCTGCCGGAGACCGAGCCTTCGAGGGCCGCTTTCAGCCCCGAAATTTTTTCGTCTCCCTCGTTGAGCGACAGGTCGTCTATGAATATGATGAATTTCAACGGGTTTTCCATCAGCTGCTGTCTTATCCTGGGCAATTCCAGCATGTTTTCACGGTTTATCTCCACAAGCCGCAGCCCGCTGCCGCGGTACTTGTTCAGCATTGCATGCACGGTGGACGACTTGCCTGTCCCGCGGTCGCCGTATAGCAGCATGTTCGAATACGGCAGCCCGCGCAGAAAACTTACGATGTTGGCGTCGATTGCGCGCTTCTCGTCTGCATAGCCCTTCAGTTCGTCCAGCGTCACCGCGGCGGGGTTTCCGATGGGGACAAGTTTTCCGTCTTCGTAATTGAAGGCGCAGTTCCTTATGAATTTGCCGTAGCCGTTTTCTGCGTAGAACTTGCATAGCCTGTCGGCCATCCTGCCGTCGCCGTCCGAAAATACCGCAGGCAGGCTGCCCGTTTCCACATATTGTGAAAATTCAGATTTATGCATATTTATGCATCCGAATATGGCGTTCACGTCGTGCATGAAAGCCCTTTTCAGCTGTGCGGAAGGCTGCCTGCCGCGCGCGCAGCATACAGAAAAAGCGTTCTCGTCGCAAAGTATGCGTTCGGCGGCGTAGCCGAGCAGGTCGCGCTCCGCACCAGCGGCGATCACCTCGCCCGCAAAGAGGGCCAAGGCCTCGTCGCCGCCCCGTCTGCATAGCCCGGCGAGCGCGGAAAACACGCCGTCCGCCGTAAGAGAGCGCAGAACTATGAGTGAGTCCAATGTTGTGTCGTTCATATTTATACCGTATGTTTTTTGCCTGATCGTCCGATGAGTTTTATGTTATTATATACCCCTTTGCGCAGATATGCAAGATTTTGAAAGAAACTTTTCAATATCGCTTGACTTGAAATTTTTCAAAGTCTATAATTATTTCAAACAGAAATGCATAATAATGCGGAGGTATTCAAGTATGGCAAAAATATACTACCAGTCCGACTGCGACATAAACGCGCTCAAAAATAAGACCGTCGCCGTGATAGGTTACGGCAGCCAGGGTCATGCGCACGCGCTCAACCTGCGCGACAGCGGCGTTAAAGTCGTCATCGGTCTGCACGAGGGCGGCAAGTCCTGGCCCAAGGCGGTTGCCGCGGGGTTTGAAGTTTACACCGTTGCCGAGGCGGTTAAAAGGGCCGACATCGTCATGGTGCTCATCAACGACGAAAGACAGGCCAAAGTCTATAAGGAGAGCATCGAAAGCAATCTGAAGGACGGCGCGGCGCTTGCGTTCGCGCACGGGTTCAACATCCACTTCAAGCAGATAATCCCTCCCAAGAACATCGACGTGTTCATGATAGCTCCCAAGGGCCCCGGCCATACCGTGCGCTCGGAGTATCAGGAAGGTAAGGGCGTTCCCTGCCTCGTTGCCGTCGAACAGGATTACACCGGCAAGGCGCTCGACATAGCTCTCGGTTATGCGGCAGGCATCGGCGGCGCCCGCGCGGGCGTGCTTGAAACCACCTTCAAGTGCGAAACTGAGACCGACCTCTTCGGTGAGCAGTGCGTGCTCTGCGGCGGCGTCACCGCGCTCATGAAGGCGGGCTTTGAAACGCTTGTAGAGGCGGGCTACGACCCCAAGAATGCGTATTTCGAGTGCATACACGAGATGAAGCTCATCGTTGACCTCATCTATAAGGGCGGCTTTTCGATGATGCGCTATTCCATCTCCGACACTGCCGAGTTCGGCGACTACGAGACCGGCAAGAGGCTCATCACGGACGAGACCAAAAAGGAGATGAAGAAGGTGCTCGAGGAGATACAGGACGGTACTTTCGCCTCCAAATGGATAGCCGAGAACAACAACGGCCGCGCTCACTTCAACGCGAAGCGCGCGCTCGAAGCCGAGCAGCCGCTCGAAAAGGTCGGCACCGAGATCCGCAAGATGTACAGCTGGAACGACGAGGGCAGCATCATTCAGGCGGAAGAGGGCAAAACCAAGCTCTGATGCTTTATTTGTAATTTAATTGAACGGGCGGACGCGCTTTCATGCGTCCGCCCTGTTTGTTTTACATTTATATAATTTCAAAAAACAAGTGTTTATTTTGTTGTTATTTTTTTCGCGGAATGTTATAATGATTTATAGTCAGGTGTCAGACATGTATGCCTGCAGACATATGGAGACTGCATAGTGAAAAAGAACGGTTCCGAAAATAAAACATCACTGATATTCACGCGCGAAACGCTGGGCATGACCATACTTTTATTCTGCTTTGTAGTCGTGCTTGCGCTCTTCAGCGGCCGCGCGATATTTGCCGGGTTCGGCGGAGCAATATGCACTTTCATGTATGGCACGTTCGGCTACGGCTGCTTTCCCGTAATGGCGCTGCTCGCCTATCTCGGTGTATACCTTGCCTTCGAAAAAAAGGTCAGGGTAAAGCCGGTGCCCGCGGTGCTCGCCTCGCTCACGGTATATGCGCTTTTTCTGCTTTTTCATGCCGTATCTACCCGCGACTTTGCCGTGGACGGCACATATATCTCGCAGTGCTATAACGCCGCCTCGCAGGGTTTTCCTCACTATACGTTCGGCGGTGTGCTTTCGGCGGTGTTAGTGTATCCGGTGGCGCTGCTCACCACATTTGTGGGCGCATACATAATATTTGCCGCGCTCGCCGTACTTGCGGGCGTCTACACCGTAAGGTCTTTTCTGAAATATTATCGCAGGAAGGCGATCGTCTCTGCAGGTACGGATGACGGCGCCCGCGCTTCCGATGCGGCTTCAGCAGTGCACGGATACGGCGCCGGCGGATATGAAGAGGAGGGATATCCCTTAAATTATGCGGTGCAGCCCGGACGCGATGCGCACACGGTGCCTTCGCAGACGGCATACGAACAGTCTGCCGCGGCATACGGGCAGTCCGAGCGGCAGGCATATGCGGAGCAACCTGCCCGGCAGCCGTATTTTACGGCTCAGCATATGCAGCCGGAGCCTTCGCATGAGGATGACGACAGGTTTTCCCCTTCGAAGCTCGGCAGAAAGATATTGTTCGACAACGACGAATTTGCCGCCGAGAGTTACAGGCGCAACGGCATTTTCGACGAAAATTCCTATTTCAATCACCCCATTACGAACAAGGGCGATTATCTGCGCGGTTTTTCCGACGGCAAAAGCAAACCCGCAGCGGAGGGCGCCAGCTATTCCGAGGCATATCGACGCAGCGTGGAGCGCGAGCAGTCTTCCGCGAACAGCGGCATGGTCTACGGCGACGCTCCCGTGCAGAACCTGTACGAGGCACCCGATCAGGCCCGGAGGATAACTTCGTACGAAGCGCCTTCGCAGTCCGAGCAGCCGCAGTTCCGCGACGCGGAGCGCCGCGATAACGCTGTCGGCTACGGCGGGTATGTGCCGCCTGCGGCAGAACAGCCCGCGCAGGACGATTACAGCGCCGGAACCGGCGAAGCGTCCGAGCCCGATTTCGGTGCTCCCGAAACGGATATCAACGGCAATGACGAGCTGTGGTCGATGCCCGAAGACGGTGAAGACCGCCGTACCGATCCCCGGAGGCTCGATGACGACCTGTTCGGTGACAGAGACAGTGCGGCGGACGACGGCGAGGTCATGCCGGACCGCTCTTTCGGCGTGCGCGGCGAAGGGATTTCGGGGCAGGATCACGCAGCCCGCACCTCCGAAGAACCCGAACGCGGAACGTTCGGGCAGTCCCCTGAAAATCTCTTCGGAGACCGGCGCGAATCTGCGCAGGATATCTTCCCCGACAGGGGCGGCCGCCTCTGCGACGATGCGTTGTCAGGCGGCAGACACTCTTCGGACAAGCCAAACGACGACGAAGTTATAAAGAGCGACGATTCGCGCGCGGAAGATTTTTCCGATTTCCGCCGCGGCGAGGGTGGCAGACGCCCCGTCGGCTTTACCGACGGCGGCGAGGACGAAACGCCTGCGCGCAGCGACATTTCGTCGCTGTTCTCCTCGTCCAATTCCCGCCTGGGCGAAAACAGGATAGAACCCGACATTTCGGCCGCATCCCGCGGCAGCCGCAGCAATGCCGATCTGTTTGACGACGACGGCCCCGGACTGCAGGATGACGAGCCTGAACAGCCGGTGCGCTCCGACTGCGATATTCCGGTCCGCGCCGATTCGGTACAGTCCGCGCCTGAAAAGTCTGCGGCCGTGCCCGAAGAGAAGCCCGCCGAGGCCCCCAAGCCGCATGTCTGGAAGAAGTATGTCCACCCGTCGCTCGATCTGCTCGACGATTATCCCGAGTACAACTCTGCCGCCACTGCGGAGGTGGAGGAGTGCAAGCGGCTGATAGTTGATACGCTCAGCGTGCGCAAGGTGGAGTGCGAAATTTCCGACGTCACTGTCGCGCCCGCGCTCACCAGGTACGACGTCACCATTTTCGACAGAACGAGCGTAAACAAGAACCTTTTGAAGCACAGGGATGCCATAGCCATGGCGCTCAGACGCGACAACGTAAACGTTTATCTCAACTTTGCAAAGGGCGCTCTTTCGGTGGAGGTGCCGAACATCAACCGCACCGTGGTCGGACTGAAAAACGTCATGATGTCGCCCGCATTCATGAACGCAAAGGCAAATTCGCTCACGTTTGCGTTCGGCAAGAACCTCGACAGCGTGTGCGTATGCCCCGATATAAGAAAGATGCCCCACCTTCTGGTTGCGGGTACTTCGGGCAGCGGTAAATCCATCTGTCTGAACTCGCTGCTCGTCAGTCTCATTTCCAGGTACGGCCCGAACGAACTGCGCTTAATACTTGTCGACCCCAAGCAGGTCGAGTTCGTTTCGTACGATAAGCTGCCCCATCTTATGATAAACGAAATAATCCACGAAGCCGACAAGGCCATAAAGGCGCTCAACTGGGCGATAAAGGAGATGGAGCGCAGGTACACCGCCTTCAAAGAGATGTCGGAATCCGGGACCAAAGCAAAGGACGGCAAAAAGATAGCCACTACCGACATCGACGGCTACAACGCCCATGTCGAGGACGAGGCCGAAAAGCTTCCCAAACTGCTCATAGTGCTCGACGAGTTCGGCGATCTGATGCTTCAGGCCAAGAAGGATGTGGAGAGCCGCATAATAAGGCTCGCCGCAAAGGGCCGCGCCGCGGGCATACACCTCATTCTCGCGACGCAGCGTCCCTCAGTCGACTGCATAACAGGCCTTATAAAGTCCAACCTCGACGCAAGGATAGGTTTCAAAGTCGGCTCGCTGGACGATTCCCGCACGATCTTCGACGTGGGCGGCGCCGAAAAGCTGCTCGGCAAGGGCGACGCTTACTTCCGCTCCAAGGAGTATGCCGACGGGAAGATGCAGCGCATCCAGGGCTGCTATATCGGCCCCGAAGAGGTGCAGAAGATAACCGACTTCATTAAAGCCAACAACGAAACCTATTTTGAACAGAGCATCTCCGACTTCATCAATACTGTCGAGGAGCCCGAGCAGGCCGAAAGTCTTGTGGAGAGCGCCGATGCCGAAGATACGAAGATTGACGACGCATACTTAAGGGCGCTCAAATACTGCGTCACCTCAAACAGCGCGTCCGTATCCATGCTTCAAAGACGCTTTCCCATAGGTTACGTAAAGGCGTGCAAGATAGTTGACTGGATGGAGAACATGAACTATATCACCAAGAACGAAGGCTCCAAATCGAGGAAAGTGTTGCTCTCGCTCGACGAATTCATAAAGACCTACGGAGATATAGATGACTGATTTTACCCGTAAAAAGTTCGGGCTTATCTCGCTCGGATGCGACAAGAACAGGGTGGACGCAGAAAAACTGCTCGCCCGCATACGCGACCGCGGGTGTGAAATTACAAACGATATTTCAAAGGCGCAGGTGCTTATAATCAACACCTGCTCCTTCCTTGCCGACGCGCGCAAGGAGGCTATCGATACTATCATAGAATGCGCCGCTTACAAGCATGGCGGGCTGGAAAAAATCGTGGTGACGGGCTGCCTGCCGCAGAAGTTCATTGGCGAGATATACGACGAACTTACAGAGGCGGATGTCTTTCTTGGCGCTTACGATTACGACAGGTTTTTCGACGCGCTCGAGGAGGCATACGAAAAGGGGCGCAGCAACTTTACTCACAGCGGCGGCGACGGGTTTTCGTGCGGAAGGGTGGTTACCACACCGCTGCACTACGCCTATCTTAAAATAGCCGACGGCTGCGACAACAGGTGTACATACTGCCTTATTCCCGCAATACGTGGGCGGTATCACTCATATCCCGTGGAGAAGCTGGTTGCCGAGGCAGAGGGCCTCGGTGATGTGGCGGAACTCATACTCGTCGCGCAGGACGTCACCCGCTACGGCACCGACCTGTACGGAGAAAGGCGGTTGTGCTCGCTCGTAAGGGCACTTACGGCGCTTGAAAATATCGGCAGCGTGCGGCTGTTGTATTGCTATCCGGAAATGATAGACGACGAGCTCATAGCGGAACTGCGCGACAATCCAAAGGTGATAAAATATCTCGACATCCCGCTGCAGCACAGCGAGGACAGGGTGCTGAAGCTTATGAACAGGCGGGGCACGCGCAAAAGCTACCTCGAACTCATCGGCAGGCTGCGCGAAGAGGTGCCCGGGATAGCCATCCGTTCGACGTTCATATGCGGTTTTCCTACGGAGACGGAGGAGGAGAGTGCCGCCCTGGCCGGATTTTTGCGACAGGCAAAGTTGGACAACTGCGGTTTCTTTGCGTATTCGCGCGAAGAGGGTACTCCCGCATACAGGCTGAAGGGACAGATAGCATACGCCGTAAAAAAGCGGCGAGTCAAGAATATGTATGCCGTTCAGCGCGGGGTGTCGCTTGAAAGGATGAACGGCTACAAGGGCTGCGTGTTGCGTGTGCTGTGCGACGGCATCTGCGACGACGGCAGCGGTTTTTACGGCAGAGCGTATTTTTCCGCTCCGGACATAGACGGCAAGGTGTTTTTCAATGCGCCGTTCGCCGAGCAGGGGAAGTACTACAACGTTTACATAGATGCTGCCGACAGCTATAACCTGTATGGCAGGACGGAGGATTACGAAGAATGAAGAATGTTATGTCCGAAGAGAACGGCCGCGCGGACGATAAGTTTTACAGGTTTGCAAAGGGGAAGGGCGTCATGAATCTGCCCAATATACTCACTCTCAGCCGCATGGTGATGATCCCGTTGTTCGCGCTGTTCTTTTATCTTGAATTTACCGCTCACTACTTTGTAGCGCTCGCCGTGTTCGCTCTGGCTGCGTTCACCGACCTGCTCGACGGCAAGATAGCAAGGAAGTATAACCTTGTCACCAATCTTGGCAAATTTCTCGACCCTATTGCCGACAAGGCGCTTGTCGCTACCGCGTTCATACTCATGCTCACCCGCCCCGGGTCGTTTCTGTTCGGGCTGGGCGACTGGGCAATAATAGCCGCCGGCTGCGGCGTCGCCGTAATAATCGTAAGGGAGATAATAGTCAGCGGCTTCCGCATGGTGGCTGCCGACGCCGGAGTGGTCATCGCAGCCGATATTTTCGGAAAATATAAGACGGTGATGCAGGATCTTGCCGTGGCCGTGCTGCTTGCGGGCGCGGGAATTGCGGGCTTCACCGACGGCATGGCAGCCGATATCGTCAACTGTGTGGGGCTTGCTCTGTTCGCCGTGGCGGTATTGCTCACCATAGCGTCCGGCATAAATTATATCGTCCGCAACGCGGGAGTGCTTAAAAAGTAATTCAGGATGAAGAGCTGTCTTGTAGTTCTCAGGAACAAAAAGATATTTTCCGAACGCGCCGAATATTACTCCTGCCTGCGCGCGTTTGCCGCAGAGGGGCTGTACTTCGATAAAATTGCCGTGGTGGCCTACGACGGCTCCGCGGAAATAACTTCGCAGCTGCGCGACTGCCGTGAAAATTTCAATGTGAGCGTAGTGCTCTGTCCTCAGACGATGGAGGGTACGCTCAAAGGTTTTCTGCAGCCGCTTTACGGGGGCACGTTCGATATGTCGCATGCGCTCGAAACCGGGGAGAAGTCTGTCTACCTCGTTTTTTCCGAACGGCCCGATTTCGTTACGCCTGCAAAGCATATCGCGCTGAAGAGCGGCAGGAAGTTTGCCAAGGCTTACATCAAGGCCGTGGGCGCGCCGCATGAAGAGATACTTGCCGCCGTGCGCGAGGCAAAGACCCTGAGCCCGACGATCGAATGCAACGTCTACGAGAGCTATTCCGACTGCACTATAGAAGTGGTGTATTCGGAAAGCGATTCCAAGATGAAGGTGGACGGAGCGATACGCGCATTTGTGTCCGCGCTTGGCGGATATATCTATGCGCTCGAAGACATTTCGCTTGCCGAAAGACTGTTTCAGTTGCTCAGACTGCGCAGGATGAAGATTTCCTGCGCGGAATCGTTCACGGGCGGAGGCATAGGCAAGAGGCTCGTCGATGTGCCGGGGATAAGCGAGGTCTATTTCGAAGGACTGAACACCTATTCTAACGAGTCGAAGGCCGCCCGCCTCGGCGTGGACGAGATGACTATTAGGTCGAAAGGCGCCGTCTCTGCGGAAACGGCGTTCGAGATGGCGGAGGGGCTTATAAAGCAGGGCAACTGCGACGTTTCGGTGGCGACCACCGGCATCGCGGGGCCGAAGTCGGACAATACGAGCAAGCCCGTGGGACTGTGCTATATTGCCGTGGGCCTCAAAGAGGGCGTGAACGTCTATAAATTCAATATCTCCGGCGACAGAAAGACTGTCACCGAAACGGCGATAAACAACGCGCTGTTCTTAGTATATAAAAACATCAAATAACGTAAAAAACCTATCAGGAGAATATAATGAACGAAGAAAAACTCAAGGCGCTCAATTCCACCGTTGCGATGATCGAAAAGCAGTACGGTAAGGGCGCGATCATGAAGCTCGGTGACGCCAATGTGAATACAGACCTTGAAGTTATCCCCACCGGCTGTCTTTCGCTCGACCTTGCCCTCGGCGTGGGCGGCGTTCCCCGCGGCAGGATCATGGAGATCTACGGCCCCGAATCCTCGGGCAAGACGACCGTCGCCCTGCATATAATCGCCGAGGCGCAGAAGCGCGGCGGAGTTGCCGCGTTCATCGACGCCGAGCACGCCCTCGACGCCGTGTACGCAAAGAATCTCGGCGTCAATACCGATGAGCTGTACATCTCGCAGCCTGACACAGGCGAACAGGCGCTCGACATATGCGAATCGCTCGTCCGTTCGAGCGCCGTCGATGTGATAGTCGTAGACTCGGTCGCCGCGCTTACTCCCAAAGCAGAGATAGAGGGCGACATGGGCGATTCCCATGTAGGTCTGCTTGCCCGTCTCATGTCGCAGGCGCTGCGCAAGCTCACAGCCATAACCAGCCGTTCCAAGACGTGTGTGATATTTATAAACCAGCTGCGCGAAAAGGTGGGCGTAATGTTCGGCAACCCCGAAACCACCCCCGGCGGCAGGGCGCTCAAATACTTTGCCTCCGTAAGGCTGGACATACGCAAGGCCGACAGCCTCAAAGACGGCGACGGCATAATAGGCAACAGGACAAAGTGCAAGATAGTTAAAAACAAGGTGGCTCCCCCGTTCAAGGTGGCTGAGTTCGATATAATCTATGGCAAGGGCATCTCGCAGGAGGGCTGCCTCATAGATCTCGGCGTAGAATTCGGCGTGCTCAAAAAGAGCGGAGCATGGTTCAGTTATAAGGACGACAAGGTAGCTCAGGGCAGAGAAAAGATGAGGGAATACCTTATAAACAACGTCGACGCCAGGACTGAGATAGAGGCCGATATAAGAGAGGAATACAGGCGCATGCAGGAGAAGAAGGTGTGACAAGGCACGGCTTTATAAAGGTGTGCGCCGCCACCCCGGAAATTAAGGTGGCGGACGTGCCCTACAACGCCGCGGCTATCGTCGCCGCGGCTAAAAAGGCGGCGGAAGAGGGGGCGCAGCTCATCGTCTTTCCCGAACTTTCGCTGTGCGGCTACACCTGCGGCGACCTGTTCAATCAGCGCGCGCTGCTCGACGCCGCGGCGGACGGGCTGACAAAGTTGCAGGCGGAGTTGCCGAAAGGAGCGCTAACATTCGTTGGGGCGCCCGTTGAGGTGTGCGGCAGACTGTATAACTGTGCGGTCGCATTCTGCGGCGGCAGAGTGGCCGGCGTCGTACCCAAGAGTTGCATACCCAACTACGGAGAATTTTACGAACGCCGTCATTTTTGTCCCGCGGAGCGCACCACGGCAGAAATCTCGCTGTGCGGTAACGTTGTGCCGTTCGGTACGGATATGATTTTTCGCGCGGAAAACATGCCGTTGTTCACCGTCGCATGCGAGATCTGCGAGGATCTGTGGGTGCCCGCGTCACCTTCGGTGAGGCATGCGCTTGCGGGTGCAAACATCATCGTCAATCTCTCCTGCTCTGACGAGATAGCGGGAAAGGCCGAATACAGGCGCTCGCTCGTCGCCATGCAGTCGGCAAAGCTGATATGCGGCTACGTCTACTGCGATTCGGGCGACGGTGAAAGCACCACCGATATGGTATTCGCGGGTCACAACCTGATATGCGAAAACGGCACGCTGCTCAACGAGAGCAGGCTGTTCGAAAACGGGCTCACATTTGCAGACATAGACGTCGACAAGCTCGACGGCGAAAGGCGCAGGTGTGCAAGCTCTTACTATTCCGGCGAGACCGTGCCCCATGAATTTGTGTCATTTGTCGCTGCGGAGTGCGGAGCGGAGGTGGAAAGGGATTTCCCACAGCTGCCGTTCGTTCCGAAGAGCGGTAAGCTGCTTGCGGAGCGGACGGAACTCATTCTCAACCTTCAGACGATGGGGCTTGTAAAGCGCCTCGGTCATACCCGCTGCAGGACGGCCGTGATAGGTATCTCGGGAGGCCTGGATTCGGCGCTCGCGCTGCTGGTTACATGCCGTGCGTTTGAAAGATCGGGCAAGGACGGCAGGGATATAATTGCCGTCACCATGCCTGGGTTCGGCACTACTGGCAGGACGCTCAACAGTTCTGTGGAGCTCACGAAGGCGCTGGGAGTCACGCTTAAAAAGGTGGACATAACGCCCTCGGTCAGTCTGCATTTCCGGGACATAGGTCACGACCCCGACGTTTTGGACGTTACTTACGAAAATGCTCAGGCCCGCATGCGCACGATGATACTGATGAATATCGCCAACAAGACGGGCGGGATGGTAATAGGCACGGGCGATCTGAGCGAGCTGGCGCTCGGCTGGGCAACCTACAACGGCGATCATATGTCGATGTATGCCGTAAATTCGGGAGTGCCCAAGACGCTCGTCAAGCACCTCATACGCTTCGAAGCCGAAAGACTGGGCGGAAGGGCGCGGCAGGTGTTGCAGGTCATTCTCGATACGGAAATAAGTCCCGAACTGCTTCCCCCCGACAAGGCGGGCAATATCGCGCAGAAGACCGAGGATATCGTGGGGCCGTATGTGCTGCACGACTTTTTCCTGTATTATGCGGTGCGTTGGGGTTTTGCGCCTTCCAAGGTGCGCTTCCTGGCTCATAAGGCTTTCGAAGGAACTTACGACGGCGCGACAGTGGATAAATGGCTGAAAAATTTTTACCGCAGATTTTTTGCGCAGCAGTTCAAGCGCTCCTGCCTGCCCGACGGGGTAAAGGTCGGCACCGTAACGCTTTCGCCGCGCGGCGACTGGCGCATGCCCTCCGACGCTTCAGCTGAAGTATGGCTGGAAAATATTTGCGGCGAATGATAAAAAGGCGGCATATGCCGTCTTTTTTTGCAATTGTGAAAAGTATTTCAACAAAGAAATCTCTATACGTTGACTTTGTTCCTTATTTGTTGTAAAATATAAAAGGATAGAAATTACCCTGCCTATATTATGCTTTCAATGCTGCGGCGGGGTGACTATATTACACAGAACAATCAGGAGGCTTATATGAATTTACAGGCAATAAGCTCCCTGTTTCTTGCTAACGGTGCCGCAATAGGCCTTGGCGTTGCCTTCGTTGTTGCTTTAATTGCGGTAGCTGTTGTTACTATACTGTATCTCAGATACAGAAGTAAGGTAAACAAGGCCAATAAGGAGCTTGGTGAGGCGTCTGAAAGGGCGCAGAAGATGATAGCCGACGCTCAGGCAGAATGCAAGACCTTGAAAAAGGATGCCATATTGGAGGCAAAGGAACAGGAGCTTAAATTACGCAACGATTTCGAACGCGAGAGCAGGGAAAAGAAGGCCGAGCTCAACAAACAGGAGCAGCGCCTCAACCAAAGGGAGGATAACCTCGACAAGAGGGAGGATTCGCTGACCAAGAAATCCGATGCGCTCGAAAAACAGAAGAACGATCTTGCCGCAAGGGAACAGGAGATAAAGAAGACCCAGGACAAGATCAACCACCAGCACGAGCTGATGGTTCAGGAACTGGAAAAGGTCGCACAGCTGACCAAGGACGAGGCAAAGACGCTGCTCACCAACGAGATCCTCGACGAGACCCGCCACGACGTGGCGCTGCAGGTGAGGAACATCGAGCAGACTGCCAAGGAGGAAGCTACAAACGAAGCAAAAAAGATAATCACCCTTGCCATACAGCGTTGCGCCGCCGACCATACGTCGGAGGTCACGGTATCTACAGTATCGCTCCCGAGCGACGATATGAAGGCGAGGATCATAGGAAGGGAGGGCAGGAATATCCGCGCGCTCGAAAACGCGACGGGCATCGAGTTCATAATCGACGACACCCCGGAGGTCGTCATCCTTTCGGGATTCGATCCCATAAGGAGGGAGGTCGCCAGGCTTGCGCTTGAAAAGCTGATAGCCGACGGCAGAATACATCCCGCCCGCATAGAAGAGACTGTCGAAAAGGTAAAGAAGGAGCTCGACAACGAGATAAAGCAGGCGGGCGAAAGCGCGATGTTCGAAGTTGGCATCTTCGGCCTGCATCCCGAACTGATAAAGCTCATAGGCAGGCTGAAATACAGGACAAGTTACGGCCAGAACGTATACAGGCACTCCATAGAGGTCGCGTTGCTTGCAGGCCTGATGGCTCAGGAGCTGGGGCTTGACGTAAACTTTGCCAAGCGCGCCGGCCTGTTGCACGACATAGGCAAGGCGGTCGACCACGAACAGGAAGGCACTCATATCCGCCTGGGCGCAGATCTTGCCAAGAAGTTTAAGGAGAACGCGAACATAGTAAACGCCATAGAGGCGCATCACGGCGACGTGGAGCCCAAGACGGTGGAGGCCGTGCTCGTGGCTGCCGCGGACGCCATTTCGGGCGCGAGGCCCGGCGCGAGAAGGGAGACGGGCACGAACTATGTCAAGCGCCTCGAAAAACTCGAAGAGATTGCATCCGGTTTCAGCGGAGTCGATAAGAGCTATGCAATTCAGGCAGGGCGTGAGGTTCGCGTGATAGTCAAACCCGAACAGATTGACGACGCGCAGGCGATGTTCCTTGCCAAGGATATAGCAAAGAAGATAGAATCCGAACTTGAATATCCCGGTCAGATCAAAGTAAACGTTATCCGCGAATTCAGAAGCGTGGAATACGCAAAATAAAACAGGAAACCAATCGCGCGGAGGAGCTTTCTCCGCGCTTTTGCTTTTGCGGCCGTTGTGTGCTATAATGTATGATATCAATCTTTCAGGCGGTCAAAAATATGGCAGATCATATCGAAATACGCGGGGCGCGCGTTCATAACCTCAAAAATGTAGATGTTGACGTGCCGCTCAATAAAATAGTGGGTATAGCGGGCGTTTCTGGCTCCGGTAAGTCCTCTCTCGCGCTCGGCGTGCTGTATGCCGAAGGTTCGCGGCGCTATCTTGAGGCGCTCTCCACTTATACGCGCCGCAGGATGACGCAGGCGGCAAAGGCGGAGGTTGACGAAATTTTATATGTTCCGGCGGCGCTCGCGCTGCATCAGCGCCCGGCGGTACCGGGCATCCGCAGCACGTTCGGTACGGGCACAGAACTTCTGAACAGCCTCAGGCTGATGTATTCGCGCCTGGCAAATCACCGCTGCCCCAACGGGCATTATCTTGCTCCGACGCTTGCCGTTGCGGCGGGGAAACAGCTGACCTGTCCCGTGTGCGGGAAGAAGTTCTTTGCGCCCTCTGCCGAGGAGCTCGCATTCAACAGCCAGGGCGCATGCCCTGCCTGCGGTGGTACCGGCATCGTGCGCGCCGTGGACAGGAGCACGCTTGTTCCCGATGAAAATCTCACGATAGAGGGCGGTGCCGTGGCGCCGTGGAATTCGCTGATGTGGTCGCTCATGGTAGACGTATGCCGCGCAATGGGTGTGCGTACGGACGTGCCGTTCAGGGAACTTACACAAAAGGAAAAGGAGATAGTTTTCGACGGTCCGCCCGAGAAGAAGCACATTCTGTACTATTCCAAAAACACAAACCAGGCGACCGAGCTCGATTTCACATACTATAACGCCGTGTATACGGTAGAAAACGCGCTCTCCAAGGTCAAGGACGAAAGCGGCATGAAGCGTGTCGAAAAATTTCTTAAGGAGGATGTCTGTCCCGATTGCGGAGGCACGCGCCTGAACGCCGCCGCAAGGGCGCCGAAACTGCGCGGGATATCGCTCGACGAAGCGTGCGGGATGACGCTCGCAAAGCTCGTAGATTGGGTGGAGGGAGTGCCCGAAAGCCTGCCGCAGGAGATGCGTCCCATGGCGGAGAGCATATGCCGGTCTTTCCTGTCCTCCGCCAAGCGGCTGATGGATCTGGGGCTTGGATACCTGACGCTCGACCGCGCGTCTTCGACGCTATCCACGGGTGAAAGGCAGCGCATGCAGCTCGCGCGCGCCGTAAGGAACCGCACGACGGGCGTGCTCTACGTCCTTGACGAACCGTCCATCGGATTGCACCCTTCCAATATAGAGGGGCTTACCGGCGTGATGCACGACCTCGTGGCGGACGGCAATTCCGTTGTTCTGGTAGACCACGACGCGCAGATACTTTCGGAATCTGACTGGATAATAGAGATGGGGCCCGACGCCGGCGCCGCAGGCGGCAGAGTTATCGCACAGGGCACTGTAGAGCAACTCGCGATGAGTCCCGCCTCAAAGATAGGCCCCTTCCTGGGCAGCGAACCGCAGCCGCGGCTCAGTCCCGCGGTACCCGCCGCCGACATTTTTGCGCTTGGCAGGATCAGCCTGTCGGCAGGAGCTATTCACACGGTAAAACCGTTATCCGTAGATTTTCCCAAGGGCAGACTGACTGTGGTCACAGGCGTATCCGGCTCGGGTAAGACCACGCTTGTGCTTGAAAGCCTCGTCCCCGCGCTTGCCGCCGCCGTGCAGGGCGAACAGTTGCCGACGCACGTTACCGGGATAAACGCCGACGGAATAAGGCAGGTAAAACTTATAGATGCTACTCCCATAGGCGTGAATGTGCGCTCTACGGTGGCGACGTATGCAAACATACACGATGAGTTGCGAAAGGTGTTTGCGCGGACGCCCGAGGCAAAGGCGATGGGCTATAAGGCGGGGGATTTTTCATATAATACGGGCAGGCTGCGCTGTCCTGTGTGCGACGGTACGGGATCGATCAGTCTCGACGTGCAGTTCCTTCCCGACGTAGATATACCTTGCCCCGAGTGCCGCGGTGCGCGGTATTCCGGGGACGCATATAAGATACATTACAAGAACGGCGCCGGAGAGGAGTATACCATGCCGCAGCTGATGTCGCAGGATGTGCGCACGGCAGCGGAGTCCTGCCGCGACCTCCGCACGGTTACCCAGCGGCTGCGCGTTCTGAACGGTCTCGGGCTGGGCTACCTCACACTCGGCGAGCAGACCCCCGGGCTATCGGGCGGCGAGGCACAGCGGCTTAAACTGGCAGAGGAGATGGGTAAGGCTCAGTCAGACAGCGTATTTGTGTTCGACGAACCCACCATAGGACTGCATCCGTTAGACGTAAAGACGCTGCTTGGTGTATTCCGCACGCTGATCGGAAGCGGCGCCACTGTGATAGTCATCGAGCACGACCTCGACGTGATAAGGAACGCCGACTACATCATAGATATGGGCCCCGGCGGCGGTGAGGACGGGGGCGGTATAGTTGCGTGCGGCACGCCCGAGGATATAAAGAATTCACCCGCCAGCGTTACGGGCAGGTTTATATAAAATTTTGACGTAAGTCGGCAAACGTAGAGGCGGCAGTAAACTGCCGCCTCTATGGTGTCGCTTGTTTTTACAGAAGCTTCGTTGCCGCTTTCCTATTTTTCAAGGGCATCGGTAACGCCTTCGATGAATTTGCGTGCCTCTGCAAGGGCATTTTCATCGGGTTGACCCTTGTTTATCCCGCCGAACAGGCGGAACACAAAGAACTTGCACAGCCCTTTGCAGCCGAACGACCCGATCACCTTGCTGCCGCGCCTTTCAAGCGCTTTTATCAGCTTGGAATTGTATCTTTCGTGTTTGCCGGTCGCGCTCGTTGAAAATACAAAGGAACGTGGAGGGACCTCTTTCAGGTTTTCGACATAGTTTATAAGTTCGGGTTCGTGGCTGCCTGCGTTTATGCCGCTGCCGAAGCCCACGGCGTCGAATTGCCTAATGTCGCAATTTCCCGCGTCCTTTAACGGAACTATCGTAAGGGGTGCGGCTTCCGCCATAGCTTCGGCTACGCGCATCGTATTGCCGATATGTTTGGAAAGTACTATTGCCAGCAGTTTCATTCCTGCCTCCGCAGTTATTTTGTAAACAGATAAAAGCTGAGTGCGAATATCGGTATGTTCAGCGCGATTATGCAGGGTATGACGACTTTTGCGAGCACGTCCGTCGATGATGACCAGTTTACTCTGAGAACGAGCGCAAACAGAACGATTATCGCCATCAGCAGCACTGTCAGTATGCTTGCGGTGAATATATATTTAAGGCTGATAGGTTTTCTCATGCGGCTGCCGTAGTGCGTGCCGTAAAGTATGCCGCATACAAGTATGGTGGCGAGCCCGAGCGAAAGAATGACTATCGGATAGGCTATCGAGACGTGCAGATCCTGCCTGAACAGCATTGTGAGCGTGAATTCAAGCAGTATTATCACGCCGATGATCAGCGAACATTTGAATAAGGTGGCGCCTCTGTTATAAGTCGCTTGTCTTACTGTGCCTGAGGTAAGAGCTTCTTCCGAGGTGTTTATCTTCAGTCCGTCGCCGGCGGCTTTGCCCGTCACGTCCATGTAGTCGTAGTGCGCGGGCACAGCGGTATGTTCGCGCGCGGGAGCAGGCGAAGGTTCGTATCCGGGCTCAGGTTTCGGCTGAGGCGCGGGAGGGGGTGCGTTTTTAAGAGTGTTATCGAATAGCTTTTCAATTATATTTTTATAGTCGCGCTCCTGTTCGGGCCGCTCAGAATAGATGGGGCTTCGCTCCTCGTTCACGGCTTCGCGGCGGGCGGTGCCGTCGTCTCCGGCGATCAGCTTAAGGTAGTTCTCGTGCGCAATGCGCCTTGCCTCGGCTTCTTCCGAAGTATTGAGCTGCGAGGTATAGCTGTTGCCTTGCAACGCCTGCTCCGCGGGGGCGGTATTTGCCGCCTGCTGTGCCGATGTCTGCGCAGGCTCTGCAGCCTCTGCCGCCTGCTGCGGCAGTGCATGGGGGGATCCGGCCGCAGTTTCCGCTTTGCCGCTCTCTGCGGGCGCGTCCGACTGGTCGATTTCGGCGGTCTGCCGTGAAATGCCGGCCTGCTCGCCGTCGATATACACAGTTTCGGACTGTCCTGCGACGTAAGTCGTCTGCGGTTCTGCAGGCTGCCCCTCCGGCTTTTCATCTGCTGCGCCCTCGGGCTTTTCCTCGCTCTCAGTGTGGACGACCGGCACGCGCGAAGTTGCCTGCTTGAGTATCTTGAAGTCGACCGGGGTGGGGGCGGGCTGACTGAAATCAAAGTTTTTGTCTGAGATCAGGCTGTCTATCACCGTACGGGAATATTCCCACTCCGAGCGGTTGTGTTCGGCTATCTCCTTGCCGCTGTCGGTGAGACGGAAATACTTCCGCCTGCCGCCGGCCGACGTTTCGTCGCGCTTGTAGTAGGCCTGGATATAACCCTGGTTTTCCAGTCTTTTCAGCGCGCTGTAAAGGGTCGGTTCTTTAAGCGTATATTGCCCGTGGCTCTTTTCGTTTATCTCTGCCCTTATCTCATAGCCGTATTTGTCGCGTTCATATAATGAGCGCAGGATTATCGTATTTATGTGCCCTCTTATAAGATCTGCGCTTATGGAATTTTTGCCTTCGAATTCTTCGGTGTTTTCGTCCATGGTCTGTCTCCCTTAGTGTATAAAAATTATATCAAAAATGCCCGAAAATGTCAATAGTTTGACGATATTTGCAGTACTATGTCAAACATAATTACTGTATGTGCGCTCATTTGATGGACTTTTCCGGCGGGCGGTGATATAATTTTATAAGATACAGCGAGGTGAAAAATGTACCACAACATACGCAATTACGATATACGCTATCTCGATGTCGATTTCAAGGACGAACTCAGGCTTTCCTCGCTCATGTCGGTGCTTGAAGAGTCGGCGTGTGCCTCTGCCGACGAGCTCGGCTTCGGCTACGACGATATAATGCCCAAAAATATCGGCTTTGTTATAGTCAACTGGTATCTCGAACAGTACCGCTCTATAAAGCTTAAGGAAAAGCTCACCGTACATACCTGGCCTATGAAACCTAAGCGCACGGCTATGTTCAGGGAGTTCGAGGTCTATTCCGGCAACGAAAAGGTGGCTGTGGGAACGAGCCGTTGGTGTATGGTCGACCTTAAATCCTTCGCTCTTTTGCCCACGAGCGCTTTTTTTGCGGATGACAAGCGTGAGTACAACGATTTCAGGGCGATAGATTTCAATTCCTGGCATCTTGCGCCCCTCGACGGGGGAGATAAGAAGTATGAGAAACTCATTACGGTCTCCGACTACGACCACTATTTCCACTGCAACAATACAAAGTATGCGGATATCTGTTTCGACGCCTTCTCCGTTGAGGAACTTGCCGGCAGGAGCATAGAGAATGTGCAGATCACTTATATCAGGCAGTGTAAGTACGGCGAGCTGCTGGAAGTTTTCAGGCATGACGAAGGCGATGCAAGCCTTCTTGAGGGCAGGGTAAACGGCGAGCCCCGCGTGAGGGTTGCCGTAAAATTCCGCAAAATATGATTTCGTCGGCCCGCGGTCTCGTCCTGCGGGCCTCTTTTTGATCTATGGATTACCAATACATTCTTGTAAAGAGCAGACGCCGCACCTATACAATAAAAGTGACGGGCGACAACCGCATAATCATCCGTGCCCCGCTGAACGTCACCGCGGAGCAGGTGGAGCGGATATTGCAGTCGAAGCGCGGCTGGATAGAGAAGGTGCTGGCGTTCAATGCCGCAAATACCGTCATCGGCGATGAAATAATAAATTATTCCCGCGCCTATGTGTGCGGCAGGTTACTTCCCGTCGAGGTCGGCCCTCGGAATGCGGTAACGCCGTCGTGTGTGCGCGTCACGGGCGTCAAAGGTTTCAGGGCGGCCTACGTCGGCAGTCTCGGCAAAAAGTTTTTGGAGGAGTTTGCCGCCGTCGAGCGGGCCACGGGACTGAAAGCCGCATCGGTGAAGTTCCGCGCCTATAAGAGCATGTGGGGTTGCTGCGACGGCAAGTGCAATATAACGTTCAACTTTAAGCTCATGATGCTGCCCCAGACACTGCAGCGGTATGTGATGGTGCACGAGCTGTGCCACACGCTGCATCACGACCATTCTCCGCAGTTCTGGGCGGCCGTGGCTCGTTTTCTGCCTTCATGGAAGAGCTGCCGCGCCGAGCTGAAAAAATATAACCCGCTCGTTAAGCTGTATCAATGACCGCGCATGGCGATCATTTTTATCAATTTTTGTATATTTATTCAAATATGCGTTCAATTTGCGTAAAATATGCATAAATATACAAAATGATTTTAGAAATATTCAAAATGTGCGATTAAATGCTTGACTTTGGTCATACGGTATTGTATAATTTGCACGGTGAAGCGGTAAAGCCGCTTCAAATACAATAATTTTCGGTGATTTAATCTATGGAAAAGAAGATCAAAAAAGTAGTTCTTGCATACTCAGGCGGCCTCGATACGTCGATAATCATCCCTTGGCTTAAAGAAAATTACGACAACTGCGAAGTCATCGCCGTGTCGGGCGACGTGGGTCAGCAGTCGGAGCTTGAGGGGCTTGAGGAAAAGGCGCTCAAGACGGGTGCCTCCAAGCTCTATATCGAAGATCTGCGCAAGGAGTTCATAGAAGATTACATCTATCCCACTATGAAGGCGGGCGCCGTGTACGAGAATAAATACCTGCTCGGCACGTCGTTTGCGCGCCCCGTCATCGCAAAGCGGATAGTGGAGATAGCAAAGAAAGAGGGTGCCGACGCCATTTGTCACGGCTGCACCGGCAAGGGCAAC
>DVIK01000033.1 GCA_018711385.1 Candidatus Coproplasma avistercoris | reverse complement strand
GCCAGCTCCCTTTAGGCAAGGGAGCCACGATTGCGGCAGATTGTATCTAAAACACGCCCCGCCGCGGGCCGAGCGACCCCCTATTTTTCGGGACGGGAAGTGGTGGGCGCAACGCCGAAGTGTTTTATATACATTCTGTAAAAGCTGCAATAGCTCCTGAATCCCGCGCGCGAGCAGGCTTCCATAATCGGTTTGCCCTGCATTATCAGGTCGTGTGCACATTGCAGGCGTTTGTTTGTGAGATAATGATAGATCGAGTCGCCCGTTTCGTTCTTAAATATGTGCGAAAGTCTGCTTGCCGAAAAATACAGCGCAGTGGCGATCTTGTTCAGGTCGAGCTGCGGGTCGGTATAATTCATGTCGATATATGTCATAACGGAATGCGCGGTTATGGCGTTTTCCGTTCGGCTCTCGCGTCGTCTGGCCTTTTTGCCGTCGCCTTTGCGGCGCATGCGGTATATGTCGATCAACAGTTTTGCTATCTCGGATATGCTTAAAACATCGTCGCCGAAATTTTCAAATCCGTTCAGGTCGTTAATTCTGCGCGCCGCGGCCGCTGCCTTTTCTGTGAACGTCGCGCCGAAATTTTCAAGTTTGCGTTCTTCTGCAAATATCTGCGTGAAGTCGGTATGAGCGGTCGAGATCCACAGCAGCAGGTCGTTGTATATCTTTATTCCGAAAATAGCGCTGTCGGAAGCTGTATTTTCGAATATATCCGAGGGGGAAAGCAACAGCACGTCGTTCTTGTATGCGGTGTGTATAGTTCCGTTTAGTGTAAACTGTGCAATGCTTGTGCAAAAACATATCAGCTCGCAATATCTGTCGTTCAATTCCGGGCGCGCTGATACGGCGCCTTCTATATTGCCGTAAACCGTAAGCCAAGGCACTGCCGTGTTTGGTTGTTCCTTCATCTTTATTTTTTTTCCTTATTATTTGGTAGGAGGCTGCAATCTATGCCTCATAGCAAAAATATAAATGCATTTTTTTGTTACGGCAATAGCCTTCGGACACGGCAGCAGGAATTGCAATGTAATTGACAGTAATGAATATTTACAACATAAATAGTTGCTATTATACTTTAATAAGCAACAGTAAGCAGTAGTTGCTTACACATTATGTTATTTTTTTTAAGGAGGAACTTAAAGTGCAAAAGACATTGAAGAGGCTCGGCCTCATCCTTGTTGCGCTCATGCTGTGCTTTGTAATGGCGTTCAGCCTTGCCGCCTGCGGCGACAACGGCAACAGCGGCAACAACGGCAACAGCGGCAACACGGGCAATACCGGTGACGAAGATGAGGACGACGTTCCCGTAACGGGCGTAACTATCAGCGGCGAGCCTACCGAACCGCTCACCGTGGGTCAGAATCACACCCTTTCGGCTACGGTGCAGCCTGCCGATGCTTCCAACAAGCGCGTGACCTGGTCTTCGAGCGATGAAGAGGTAGTAACCGTTTCCAGCGGCCTGCTCACCGCGGTGGGCGGCGGCACGGCTACTATAACGGTGACCACTGCCGACGGCGGCAAGACCGATACGTGCGAGATCACTGTAAAGAGCATTCCGGTAGCCGGCATAACGATAAGCGATAGGTCGCTTTCCCTTACCGAGGGCGACCAACACAACCTTACCGTTACTATAGTGCCCGACAATGCAAGCAACAAAGAGATTACGTGGACTTCTGATAACGAGGAAGTTGCAACCGTAAACAGTGTCGGTGCTGTTCTTGCGGTAGGTGCGGGCACGGCGAACATAACGGCTGCTACGGCAGACGGCCCTAAGGCGTCCTGTGCGGTGACCGTTGCGGCAAGGGACAACAGCTTTGCCGGCTATACCGAGATAGACAGCGTGGAAGACTGGGCTCTCATAGGCCAGAACCTTTCGGGCAAGTATGTGCTCACTGCCGATATCGACTTTGAAGGCAGGCAGGTAGATACCATCGGTAACCCCGTCGGCGGCAGCGGTAAATATACAGCATTCAACGGCACGATAGACGGCAACGGCTATGCCATAATGAACGCTCACTTTGTTTCGGGTGGTAAGTCCGATGCGGGCGTACCCAACAACTCCAATAGCGGCATGGTGGCAGAACTCGGAGCTGCTGGCGTTATAAGAAATCTCAGCATTATAGATTGTGCTACTTCGGGCGAGGCATATAATGCAATGATAGCCGTATGGAACAACGGCCTCATCGAAAACTGCTACGTTCAGGGCAGCGTGGGCAACGACAACCAGTGGTGGGACGGCTGGACGCTCGGCGGCGTGCTTGTAAACATCAACAGGAATAACGGCATTATTCGCAACTGCGTTTCGTGGTCTGAATACAGCGGGCTTACGTATGGCCTTGTAGGATCCAACTTTGCGACCCCTGCGGCAGGCTCCAACCTCACCAGCTGCGTTTACAACAACTATATCGTGCAGTCCACGACTTCCGATTACGCCCTTAACGGCGAGATCGTAGGCGACGGCAATGTTCAGCCTCAGCCCCTGGAGAACTGCTACTACATAACTGCCGACGACGCCAAGAAGGCAGACACGTTCACATACCTCAACTCTTACTGGTGGGTGATAGAGGACGGCAAAGTGCCCTACGTCAAGACGAGCGTTGAAGGCGGCCGCGACTGGCAGGGTCCCGATATTCCCGAGGTCGTCATAATTCCCGAGATCTCCATCAACCAGCCCGCAAGCACCACGTTCCAGCTCGGCAACGGCGCAACGCAGCTTTCTTATACGTTGAGCCCCGCAGAGGCCAACGAGCTCGACGGCATAACGGTTGCGTGGAGCAGTTCTGCCGATAATATCGCTACGGTAGACGAAAACGGTATCGTAAGTTTCAAAGCGGCAGGACAGGTAACCATAACCGCCACGCTGACTTACGGCGATATTACAGATAAGGCAAGCATAACGCTCACCATAACGGCTTAACCACGGTGCAATAGGTCATAACACTGCGGCGCGCACCCACAGGAGTGCGCGCCGCTAATCGTTGAAATGCCGAAATTGATTTAAGGAGAAAATAATGAAGAAGTATACTACGCCCAGACATATAGTCTCGTACGTGGTTATGGGCCTCATCATCCTCATCGTGATAGCCGCCGACATTGCAGCAGGGCTGTTCGCGGGCACGATAACAAGGTTCTTATACGGCGACGGCGCAGGCTTCGGCGAGGGTGGCGAGCAGGCGCTTGCAGAGAGCGATGCGCTTGCCGAGGAGATCGCCGAAGAGGGCATAGTTATGCTCCGTAACGAGGACAACACCCTGCCCCTCGGCAAAGACGTCACAAAGCTCAACGTGTTCGGCTGGGGCGCTACCGACGGCGGCTTCGTTGTTTCCGGCTCCGGCTCGGGCGAGGCATCCGATGAAAAGACCACGAGGCTTATAGACGCGCTCGACGAGGGCGGATTTGACGTCAATCAGGATATAATCGACATGATGGAGGCATATCAGGACGGAAGATCCGGTTCTTCGCTGAACAGCACTGAAAGCGAATTCTACCGTCTGTACGAGCCTTCTGTAACGGACTATGCCCCGCTGATGAACGATGCGCTTGCGTTTTCCGATACTGCGATAATAGTTATCAGCCGCCTGGGCGGCGAGGGGCGCGACCTGCCCACCAGGCAGTATAAAAAAGATGCCGACACGGACGAAACGCGCACCTATCTTGAAATAAGCACCGAAGAAGAGGCGCTCATCGAGCTTGTGACCGCGCAAGGATTTGAAAACGTTATACTGCTTTTGGATACCTGCAACGTAATGCAGCTCGATTTCGTGGAAACTTACGATATAGACGCGGTGCTTTCGCTCGGCGCGCTCGGCCAAAGCGGCACCAAGGCCATTCCCTCGATACTCAAGGGCGATGTGAATCCCTCCGGCAGGACTGTGGATACCTGGCCTTACGATATTACTGCCGATCCGGCTTTCGTCAATGCCGGTTCGCAGGGCGTTACAAGCTATTCGGGTTCCGATAATAACTATATCGATTACAGCGAAGACATATATGTGGGCTATAAGTACTACGAAACCGCCGCGAAAGAGGGATACATCGATTACGACAGCACCGTGCAGTACCCCTTCGGTTACGGTCTCTCCTATACCGAATTTTCCTATGAAGTGCAGAGCATAGAGCCGGAGGCGGGCAGCACGCTCGAAGCAGACGACACGATAACGGTGGAGGTGCTCGTCACCAACAAGGGCGAAAGGGACGGCAGCGTTTCGCTGCAGATGTATTACTCGGCGCCCTATACCCCGGGCGGAATAGAAAAGGCGTCGCTCAACCTTGCCGCGTTCGACAAGACCACCGTGCCCTTGAAGCACGGCGAAAGCGAGCTGCTCACCTTTACGTTCGACGTATACGACATGGCCTCTTACGACGCCTACGACCGCAACGGCAACGACTTTGCCGGTTGGGAAGTGGAATCGGGAGACTACACCATATCGCTGCGCACGGATGCGCACACGCTTGCCGGTTGCGCTAACGACGAGATCTCTTATTACGTTGAAGAGGCCGACGATACCGGCACGGGCATAACGTATGAAAACGACCCCGTAACCGGCAACAAGGTGGAAAATCGTTTCACCGGCGACACTGCCTATGCCGGCGTTGCCATCGACGGCAGCGATACCGGCGCGGACATAACTTATCTTTCGAGAGAGAATTTCGGCGCTACGTTCCCTGCCGCGAAAAAAGGAGCGCGTTCAAAGGGATTCACAGTTGCTTCCAGCTGGTACGACGGAGAGCAGGAATTTGATTCCGTGCCTACTTATAATGCGGATAACGGTCTGCTGCTTTCCGAGAACGGGGAGATGAACGACGAGCTGGTTATGAAATTGGGCAGCGACTATGAGGCCGACGAATGGGACGAGCTTCTGGATCAGCTCAGTCAGGACGACACAATGCGCCTTGTCGTTGCCGGCGGCTACATGACGGCCGGCATAAGCAGCATAGGCAAGGTAAGGTGCATCGACTACGACGGCCCCTCCGGCATAAACAACAACAATTCCTCCACGGTCTCCGCAGGCTGGACGGCGTTCCCCGGCGAAACGGTGATAGCCTCTACATGGAACACCAACATGGCATACATGTTCGGCCTCGCCGTAGGCAACGAGGGCGCCGAGAGCGGCGTCTCCGGCTGGTACGCTCCCGCGGTCAACATTCACCGCAGCGCGTTCGGCGGCCGCAACTATGAGTATTACAGCGAGGATCCCGTTTTAAGCGGTATAATGGGCGCAGAGACCACCACGGGCGCGCTCACCAACGGTATGTACTGCTACGTAAAGCACCTTGCCGTAAACGAAACGGAGACCGACCGCGGCGGGCTCTATACCTGGCTCACCGAACAGGCACTGCGCGAAATTTACTTAAAGCCTTTCGAGATAGTAGTAAAAGACGGTCACACAAATGCGATGATGTCGTCGTTCAACAACATCGGCGCCATCTGGGCGGGCGGCTGCAAGGCCATGCTCACCGACATATTGCGCGATGAATGGGGCTTCCGCGGTTCTATAGTTACCGACTATGCCGACGGTACTTCGACCGGCTGGATGAGCATCGATCAGGGTATCCGTGCCGGCAACGACCTGTGGCTGCACGGCAGGTGGGACGGCAACGGCACGCCTACGGGCACCAATGCGGGTTACTGGTACGGCAACATAGATTTCGGCAACGCCACGACTGCGCAATACATGCGTAATTCGGCAAAGAACGTGATCTATACCTACTGCAACGCATACTATCTGGGCAATACGCTTGAAACGGATGATTCGAGGTTCGAGGCCAACGTTGGCCTGCGCGAAGCCGACGACGTGTTCCCCGCATGGATCTTCGCCATCGTGGCCATCGACATTGCGGGCATCGGCGGCGTGGGCGTATGGCTGTATTTCCTTGTGATAAGGCATGTTCTGGCAGATAAAAAGAAAGCTGCCGGGGCGACTACGGAGGTAAACAATGAGTAAACTCAAACTTAAAAAGCTGTTCATAGGCGCCGCCAGCATGGTTTTCGCCGCCGCGCTGGCGCTCAGCGCCGCCGCCTGCACCGACAATAACGGCAATAACGGCGATAACGGCAACACGGGCAATACGGGCGATAATGAGGAAAATTCCATCTATTCGTTCCACGACGAATTTCACGGCAAGGCCGTAGATGATTCTAAATGGGATTACCAGGAAGGCGACGGCACGGAGTACAATAACCCCGGCTGGGGCAACAACGAGGAGCAGTACTACCGCCGCGAGAACGCGCGCGTGGAAAACGACTGCCTTATAATCACCGCTCAGATAGAGGACGAGCAGACGCAGGAGGAGCTGGGCAAGAAATACACTTCTTCCAAACTTGTGACGAAGGATATTTTTTCGCAGACGTATGGCAGGTTCGAGGCCCGCATCAGGGTGACGGAGGCGCTTGAAGGTATATGGCCGGCATTCTGGCTTATGCCGGAAGACGGTGTTTACGGCGGCTGGCCCCGCTCCGGAGAGATAGACATAATGGAACTCAAGGGCAGGCTGCCCGGTCAGGCATCATCTGCGGCGCACTATAAGGACGGCGGCGCAAACAGATACCATTCCGCCAACTACTATTTCCAGGAGGGTACCGACATCACCGACTTCCACGTCTATGCGCTCGACTGGACGCCCGAATATCTCGCGTTCTCGGTAGACGGTGTCGTATACCATACCTTCGAGGCTGAGGACTGGACTACTACCCCCAGTACCGATGTGCCCCCTACGGAAACATCGCCATACGACCAGGATTTCTTCATCCTGCTCAACTTCGCCATAGGCGGCAACTTCGACGGCGGCAGGACTCCCGCCGACGAGGACATGCCCGTGGAGATGTGGGTTGACTACGTCAGGGTATATTCCCTCGAATATCTGCAGGAACAGGGCGAATACGTCCCGGGTCAGCAGGAATAACTGTCCCGCATAAAAACTTGCCTGCCTGCATTTTGCGGGCAGGCATTGCTTTCGGACGCTCGGTGTGTTATAATGCGATCTAAAATAAATATAAGGGTAAAGGATGATGAAAAGTAAAGTAAAAAAATGGTTTGGTTTCGCGTGTGCGGCTGTGTTTGCAGTTGCCCTCTGTTGTCCGCTGCTCGCCTGTGCCGACAAAGACAAAAACGAAGACGGCGACGGCGATAACGGCGATGTTCAGGTGCCGGTGCACGAAACTGAGGTCACACCGGTGGAAGGCGGCGTTGAAATAACGCTGCCCGACGACGGCGAGGCGGAATATTACGATATCTACAAGGGCAATTCCGCATACGGCGACTTCACGCTTGTCGAGACGGATTACGAGGGCGAGAGCTACGTCGGCGACGATCTGTGGGCGTATTACCGCGTAGACTTCAAGGCAAACGGCAACGTTACAGGCAGCAGGGTATACAGCTACGAAAAGGAGCTGTTCGGCGAAAATACGATGATCTTTTCGCCCGAAGACGATCCCGAAGAGGTGCAGGCCGTCATAGACGAGATCTACGAAGGCCAGCGCGGAGCTTCGAGCGGGCAGTTTACCGAAGACAGGTATGCGCTGCTGTTTGAAGAAGGCAGTTACGACGTCACCGTCTATGAAGGCTACTACACTTCGGTGGCAGGCCTGGGGCTTGCGCCCACCGATACTAAACTCGGCGGCTTCCACGTCTATGCCGACCTCGAAAGCAACAACAACGCAACGCACAATTTCTGGCGTACGGTGGAAAACGTCACCGTGACGGGCAACGTGCAGTGGGCGGTTTCGCAGGCTACGAGCATGCGCCGCACCATGGTAAGGGGCAACCTTACGCTGCATCAGTCCGGCGGCTGGTCGTCGGGCGGGTTCCTTGCCGACAGCCGCGTTACGGGCACGGTTAATTCCGGCTCGCAGCAGCAGTGGATCTCGCGCAACGACGAGTGGAATACATGGAGCGGCAGCAATTTCAACATGGTATATGTAGGGGTGGAGGGCGCCATACCTTCCGGTGACTGGCCTTCAAGACGCGTCACCGACATAGAGAGCACGCCGCGCGTGCGCGAAAAACCCTTCCTCGTACAGACGGAAGACGGTTACGGCGTGTTCGTGCCCGACCTGCTTGAAAATTCCTCCGGCATCAGCTGGGACGAGGACGGCTCCGAGGGTGAGATAGTCCCCCTCGACGACTTCTATCTCGCCCGCGCCGACCGCGACGACGCCTCCACGATAAACGCCGCGCTTGCGACCGGCAAACACCTGATACTTACGCCCGGCGTGTATATGATAGACGAGCCGATAGAGGTGACAAAGGCGGGCACTATAGTGCTCGGCATGGGCCTTGCCACGCTGCGCATATCCGACGAAAACACCGATACTCTGATGCGCGTCTCCGACGTCGACGGCGTGATACTGAGCGGCATACTCTTCGACGCGGGAAAAAATTCGCAGACGCTGCTCGAGGTGGGCGAAGAGGGGGCTTCGGCAAGGCACTCTTCCGACCCTATCTGCCTTTCCGATCTGTTCTTCAGGGTGGGCGGACACAGCGACGAGCCCACCTACGCGCACACCAGCGTGGTTATAAATTCGAGCGACGTGATAGGCGATAACTTCTGGGTATGGCGCGCCGACCACAGCCACGGCGTCGGTTGGGACACCAACGTAACGGTCAACGGCGTCGAGGTCAACGGCGATTACGTCACGTTCTACGGGCTGTTCGTCGAACACTACCACGAATACCAGACCATCTGGAACGGCGAATACGGCGAAACTTACTTTTACCAGTCGGAGATCCCCTACGATCCTCCCACGCAGGAGGCGTACATGTCGCACGACGGCACGGTGAACGGCTGGGCAAGCTATAAGATAGCCGACGACGTGCAGAACCACAGGGCGTACGGCCTGGGCATATACAGCTGCCCGCGCCAGCCCGTAAAGGTGGCAAACGCCATCGAAGCGCCCGCAAACCCCGGCATCTACATAGAGCATGCCGTAACGGTCCGCCTTAGCGGCGCTGACTGTTTGGAATCGGTGCTCAACGGCGAAGGCGACCGGATAGCGAGCAACATGATGGCAATAAACATCTATTCGGGCGGAACATTCAGTTAAAATCAAGGTTGCGGCGGCCGCGGAAGCGGCCGCCGTTTTTCGCGCGCAAAGTTATCGGCTTTCATGCGTACAAAATTTTTATAATTTTCAGATTGCCGCTAAATCCTATTGACAAAATAGGAATTGCCGCCTATAATTATATCATACCAAACAGGTAGGAATTAACCGCGCGCGTTTGCTATAAAATGCGGCGCAATGCGCAAATCTATATATGTAAGGTAAGTTATGGAACGTAAGGTTTATGCAGACAACGCCGCCACCACCGCGATGAGCAGGACGGCGATAGAGGCCATGCTGCCATATCTCGACGGCATCTACGGCAATCCCTCCTCGCTCTACTCGCTCGGGCAGCAGGCAAAGGAGGCGCTCGAGGGCGCGCGTGCTGACATAGCCGCCTGCCTCGGCGCGCAGGCAAACGAAATTTATTTCACCTCCTGCGGCAGCGAAAGCGACAATCAGGCCATACGCTCGGCGGCGCACCTCGGCGCGCTCAAGGGCAAAAAACACATAATCTCCACGGCGTTCGAACATCACGCCGTGCTGCACACGCTGGACAGGCTCAAAAGGGAGGAGGGCTTCGAAGTCACCCTGCTCGACGTACACCGTGGCGGCGTAGTGCGCCCGGAGGAGGTACAGGCGGCTATCCGCCCCGATACCTGCCTTGTAACGGTGATGTTCGCCAACAATGAAATAGGCACCGTTCAGCCGATAGCCGAGATAGGCGCCGTATGCCGCGCGGCGGGCGTAACATTCCATACCGACGCGGTGCAGGCTGCGGGGCACATACCCGTAAACGTGGCGGAGCAGAACATCGACATGCTCTCGATCTCGGCGCACAAGTTCCACGGCCCCAAGGGCGTGGGCGCGCTGTACTGCCGCAGGGGCGTAAGGTTGCTGCCTTTCATCGACGGCGGCGCGCAGGAGCGCGGCAGGCGCGCCGGCACCGAAAACGTGGCGGGGATATGCGCCATGGCTGCGGCGCTCAAAGAGGCGTGCGCCAACATGAATGCCAACGCCGCAAAACTTACAAAGCTGCGCGACAGGATAGTTGCCGCGCTCACGAAGATACCCCACTCAAAGCTCAACGGCGACATGACCCGCCACCTGCCAGGCACTATAAACATGTGCTTCGAGGGCATCGAGGGCGAGGGGCTGCTGCTCTACCTCGACGACATGGGCATATGCGCCTCGTCGGGCTCGGCGTGCACGTCCGGCTCGCTCGACCCTTCGCACGTCCTCCTTGCGATAGGCCTCCCGCACGAGGTAGCGCACGGCTCGCTGCGCATAAGCCTGAGCGAATACAACACCGAAGAGGACGCCGACCACATAATAAAGTGCGTGCCCGAGGTGGTGGAAAAATTGCGCGCTATGTCGCCCGTGTGGAAGGAGATGGAGCGCGGCGAAAAGCAGCACATAATTTAAGGGAAAAGCCGCACGGCGCCGCATTCAAAGCGGCATATGTGCGGGGCAATCATAAAAAATACGTATACGAGGTGCAATATATATGGCTCTTTACAGCGAAAAGGTCATGGACCATTTCAGAAATCCCAGGAACGTGGGCGAGATCCCCGACGCCGACGGCATAGGCGAGGTGGGCAACGCGCGCTGCGGCGACATAATGAAGATCTACCTTAAAATCAAGGACGGAATAATCGAGGACGTAAAGTTCAACACCTTCGGCTGCGGCAGCGCCATAGCTTCCAGCTCCATGGCTACCGAACTTATAAAGGGCAAGCCGCTCTCGCAGGCGCTCGAACTTACAAACAAGGCGGTGGCGGAGGCGCTCGACGGGCTGCCCGCGCACAAGATGCACTGCTCGGTGCTCGCCGAAGAGGCCATCCGCGCGGCAATAAAGGATTACTACGACAAAAACGGCATAGAGTACGACAAATCGCTCTTCCCCGAACCCGACGAAGACCACGAAATACACGAGGACTGAGCCGTCTGTTGTGCGGTTCTATCGCTTTTTGTGTGTAAAGTGTTAAATACGGTTGGCAAATGCGCCGCGGCTTTCATCCGTTGACAGCTGCCGCGCATTTTTTTATAATATTGGTATGCACGAGGAGTTTGCGCGCTCGCAGGCGTTTTTCGGCGGCGAAGCCATGCAAAAACTGTATAACGCAAAAGTGGCGCTGTTCGGCGTGGGCGGCGTGGGCGGCTGGTGTGCCGAGGCGCTTGCCCGCAGCGGCGTTGGCGCCATCGATTTGTACGACGGCGATACGGTGGGCCTCTCCAACATAAACAGGCAGCTCGTCGCCCTCCGTTCCACCGTCGGCAGAAGCAAGACGGCGGTGGCGGCGGAGCGCATAGGCGACATAAACCCCGGGTGCAGGGTGCGCGCCTTCGACGTGTTCATAGACGAAAATACCTTCCCCGGCGTGGATATTAAGGCTTACGACTGCGTGCTCGACGCGGTGGACACCGTCTCGGCAAAGGTGCTCATAATCTCCCGCTGCATCGAAGAAAAAGTGCCCGTCATCTCGTGCATGGGCGCGGGAAACAAGCTGGACATCACTGCGTTCAGGGTGGCGGATATCTCAAAAACTGCCGTCTGCCCGCTGGCGCGCGCGGTGCGCTCGGCGCTTAAAAAGCGCGGCATATACAGGGGAGTAAAGGCGGTGTTTTCCACCGAACAGCCTTCGGGCAGCATAGTGGAGGAGGACGGTTCGTCGCGGCATATCCCCGCGTCAAACGTGTTTGCGCCCGCCGCTGCGGGACTTATGCTCGCGCGCGAGGCAGTACTTTCGATAATTTCGGGCGGTGCGGCCGATGATTGACAGCGAGAACAGGCAGGCGTGGGCGGAACGCTCGATAATAACAAAATTCCGCAAGGGCATATGGGCGCCCTTTTTAGAGGCGGTGCGCGTATATAAGCTTATCTCCGAAGGCGACAGGATAGCCGTGTGCGTTTCGGGCGGCAAGGATTCCATGCTGCTCGCCAAGCTCGTGCAGGAGCTGGAAAGGCACGGCAGCCGCAATTTTACCGCTGAATATATATGCATGGACCCAGGCTACAATGCCGAAAATCTGGAGAGAATAAAGTATAACGCAGGCCTGCTCGGCATTCCGCTGAACATCTTCCGCTCGGACGTGTTCGAAGCCGCCGAGATGGTAAACGCGGATTCGCCCTGCTATATGTGCGCACGAATGCGGCGCGGCTGCCTGTATGCGCGCGCAAAGGAGCTGGGTTGCAACAAGATAGCGCTCGGCCATCACCGCAGCGACGTCATAGAGACCACGCTGATGGGCATGTTCTACGGCGGGCAGGTGCAGGGGATGATGCCCAGGATAAAGAGCAGCAACTTCGAGGGCATGGAACTCATACGCCCCATGTACTGCATCTCGGAAGAGGACATAGAACACTGGCGCGACTACAACGGCCTGCAATTTATCGCGTGCGCGTGCAGCTTTACGCAGAGGCTGGCAGACAGCGGGCAGGCGCGTTCTGTCCGCGCCGAGATGAAGGAGCTTGTAAAGGAGATGAAGAGGCGCAACCCCGACGTGGAGAAGAGCCTTTTCAGGAGCATACACAACGTGCAGCTCGACACCCTGCCCGGCTGGAAGTCGCAGGGCGTTGTGCACAGCTTTCTTGAACGATTCGAAGACGACTGAGCAAAAACCGTGCCGCAAGGCACTTTGAAAAAGGTAATTTGTGCCCTACGGCATAAAAATAAATGGAAAGGAGAACAAAACGATGTCTTATCCCGTAACCAGGCTCGAGGCAGGCAAGATGCAGATAGGCGGCTGGGTATATACCGTAAAGGAACTCAAGACCGCATGGAAGCTCACCTACGATATGGGCAACATGGAAGTAGTTATCAACGTACCCAAGGCTACCGCCGCAGACGTTGATGAACTTCAGGCAAAACTTCAGGAGAAGTTTTAATCGTCCGCTGTAATTTTTACAGAAGAGAAAGGCTGCCGCCCGCGCATTTGCGCGGGCGGCAGTTTTTTGTATGGCATATTTTTTAGGTCTTACACCCTGCCCAGCAAAAAGTCAACCGAACAGCCGAAGTATGCCGAAAGTCTTATAAGGCTCTCAGCCGTCGGGTGCGTCTTTCCGTTGTGCCAGCGGTTTACCGTCTTTTCGGAAAGGCGGGTATCCTTTTCAAGCCGGTATTTTGTAATATTGAAGTGTTTCAGTAAAAAGGTGAGCTGCTCTCCGAACGGAGGACACTGTTTGAAAGTCACATCATCGGGTGCGTCTTTAAGGCCGAGCAGATAGTCTGTCGAACAGCCGAAACAGTCGGCAAGTTTTATCAATGTTTCGGTATTCGGCAGTCCGTCGCCGCGCAGCAAAGTGTATATGGTGGAGCTGTCTGTGCCTGTGGCTTCGGCAAGGGCAACGGTGCTTATTTCCGCTTCCGTCATCAGGTATTTAAGGTTTTCGGGTAATGACATTTTCGACTCTTACACCCTGCCCAGCAAAAAGTCAACCGAACAGCCGAAGTATGCGGCGATCTTTGCAAGGTTGTAGACCGAAGGCCTGCTCTTGCCTGCAAGCCAGTTATAAAATATTCCCCACGAAACGTCGGCTTTTTGCGTAAATTCGTACTGGCTCGTGCCCGTTTCTTTCAGTATCTTTCTCAGCAGCTCGCCGAACGGCTTTACATCTTTGTACTGTTTATCCTCGCGCGGGTAGTCGTTCAGCCCGAGCAAAAAGTCTGCCGAGCAGTTGAAAAACCCGATCAGCGCAATAAAAGTGTCGTAATTGGGCGCGCGCTTGCCGCATATATAAGAAGACAGTTTCGAGCTGCACGTATCCATTGCGGCGGCAAGCTCCGTCTGGTTCAGTTCGCGCTCGTTCATCAGCTCTTTCAGGTTTTCAGACAGTTTCGACAAATTAACCATAAAACAGACCCTTTTCTACAAAGTATTATCCTCTGAACGGAGAATATTTTCTTGTGTTCTTTCAGTTCAGAGGTTATAATACAGATACATTGAAGTCTGCGCGGACGACGATAGAAGACAAAAGGAGTATAAAATTTATGGAACAGGAAGAACAAAAAGATACATACGCCGTAGGCGTGGAGCAACTTGCCGAGGACATAGTTTATTGCATAGGCGAATATTTCGACTGCACCGCGGTGCGGAGCGGCGGCGGTGCGCTGCTGCATTTTTCAAACGGGCAGCTGTTCAGGCTCACGGTTACCCGGGCATAAAAGGCGCCGCCCGCGCTTTTGCGCGG